>NZ_JBEZFH010000245.1:0-10176 GCF_040649355.1 Sphaerisporangium sp. NPDC049002
TCCACATCGAGCACTCGCGCGTGGAGCACCGAGCGCTGGTGGAGCGCCGCGCGCACCCCCGGAAGAGCGCCGGCCCTTCCGCACGCACCGGAAGGGCCGGTTCTCCACGACGCCTTCGGATCAGGCCGGTCACCGAACCCAGAGAGGCGGACCACTTGAGACGCGCCGCACTCGCCCTCGTCGCCGCGGTGAGCCTGCTGGCCCTTCCCGCCTGCGCCGCCGCCACGGCCACCCCCGGATCGCGACCCGCGGGCGGCACCTCGGCGCCCGCCGCGACCGGGCCGGTCAACGACGCGGACGTGATGTTCCTGCAGATGATGATCCCGCACCACCGCCAGGGGATGGCGATGGCCGGCCTGGCGAGGACCCGGGCCGTACGGGGCGAGGTGAGGACCCTGGCGACGGCGGTCGAGGCCACCCAGGGCGACGAGGTACGGGCCATGACCGCGTGGCTGCTCGGCTGGGGCCGCCCCCTGACGGTGGACGTCCGCGCGCACGAGGCCCACGGCGGCCTGCACGCCACCAGCCCGGAGGAGATCACTACGTTGGGGAAGATGACCGGCGTCGAGTTCGAGCGCAGGTTTCTCAACGTGATGATCGCCCACCAGACCAACGCCATAGAGATGGCGCGCACGGAGATCGGCACGGGCATGAACGCCGAGGTCAAGAGCTTCGCCCGCCGGATCGACCAGTCACGCTCCGCACAGGTGAGGCAGATGCTCGGCGAGCTGAACTGACCGGGGAACGCCCGGCCCTCGACCGGAAGATGACCTCGCGTGCTAGCCGCGGCCGCGGCTAGGAGACGCCGGAGAGGGGGAGCCGGACCTCGAACCGCGCGCCCCCGGAGGGGGAGCGCAGCACCTGGATGGTCCCGGCGTGGGCGCGGGCCACGTCGCGGGCGATGGCGAGGCCGAGGCCCGTGCCGCCGCGGTCGCGGCTGCGGGAGGCGTCCAGCCGGGTGAAGCGCTCGAAGATCCTTTCACGGTCGGAGTCGGCGACCCCGGCGCCGTCGTCGGAGACCGCCAGCACGGCGGTGTCCCCCTCCCGGAACACCTCCACCGCCACCGTGCCCTCGGCGTGCCGCTGGGCGTTGTCCAGCAGGTTGGCCAGCGCCCGGTTGAGCTGGCTCTGCACGACGTTCACGATCACCCCGTCCTCCAGCGAGAGCTTGGTGGGAAGCCGGTCGTTGCGGTGGTCCAGCGCCATGCGGACCAGTTCGCCGAGATCCACCTGCTTTCGCATGACGGGCACGGCGCTCTCGACCCCGGCCAGATAGAGCAGATCGGTCACGATCTGCTGCAGGCGCTCCACGTCACCGAGCATGCGGGGGAGCAGTTCCTCCAGCTCGGTCTCCTCGGGATGCATCTGGGCCTCCTCCAGTTGCAGGCGCAACCCGGCCAGCGGGGTGCGCAGCTCGTGGGAGGCGTCGGTGACGAACTGGCGCCGCACCTGCACGGCCTGCTCCAGCCGGCCAAGGGTGCGGTTGGCCGTACGGGCCAGCTTGGCGACCTCGTCGTCCCCGGGGGGCTGGGGGACCCGGCCGCTGAGGTCCTGGAAGGTGATCTGGGCGAGCTGGGACCGGATGCTGTCGACGGGCCGCAACGTCTGGCCGATGACCTTCCAGGTGGTCCAGCCCGCAAGCGCGATGAGCGCGGCCGTCTGGACGCCCACGAGGGTGACGATGAATCCCGTGGACTGGATGCTGGAGGCCCGCTGGCCGGCGTAGACGACAGAGGAGCTCGGCATCGCCCCGGTCCGCAGCGCGGTGAGGCGCAGGCAGCCCGGCTGGGGATTCAAGCAGGTCTGCAGGTCCTTGATCGGATCATCCGGGCTGGGCCACACCGTGCTGACCGGACGACTTCCCTTGGCGGCGCCGGAGGCGGCGATGACCTTCCGGTCCGGTCCCACGACCTGTACCAGGTCGATGCCGGGAACCACGGGCACGATCAGCTTGGGCAGGCGCCCGGCGTGGATGGCGGCCGCGACCGCGCTGGCTTCCTCCCTGGTGTCGTGCCATACCGAGTCGGTGAACATCTGCTGGATGACCGTGCTCATGATCAGCGCCATCGGTACCAGGATCAGGGCGGTGATCAACATGGTCAACAGCGTGATCCGTCCCCGGATCGACCGTGGGCGCAGCCTCAGTGGCGATAGACCCATACCTTCAAGTTACGTGAGCTGGTCAAACGCCTCTGAACCGACCTTGGTCCCCGGCTCGGTGTCCCGGTCGTACGGCCCGGCGTGGGCCCCCGGTCAGCGGGGCGGGCCGGACCGGCGCGCGTCGAAGGCGAGCCTCGTGAGGCGCACCAGCTCGGGAAGGACCACGCCCAGCGGGGCGTCGACGGTCAGCGCGGCGTGACCGTCCCCGCGGGTCGGGCCCTGGTTGACGATCGCCACGGGAATGCCGAGCTTCGCCGCCCGGAGCACGAACCGGCGGCCCGACATCACCGTAAGTGACGATCCAAGCACCAACAGCGCACGGGCGCTCTCCACGAGGGCGAAGCACTCGTGGACGCGCTCGGCGGGGACGGTCTCGCCGAAGAACACGACGTCCGGCTTCAGCGTCCCGCCGTCGCACGCCGCGCATCCGACGATCCGGAAGCCGTCGACCTCCTCGTCGCGCAGGTCGACGTCGCCGTCGGGGTTGATCGCCGTCACCCGGGCGTCGAACCACGGGTTCGCCTCCCTCAGGCGGCGGTCCAGTTCCTCCCGCGAGCTGAGATCGCCGCAGCCGAGGCACACCACCTGGCCCAGGCTGCCGTGCAGCTCGACCACGTCCCGCGCGCCCCCCGCCTGGTGCAGGCCGTCGACGTTCTGCGTGACGATGCCCGCCACCAGGCCGTCCCGCTGGAGGCGGGCGACGGCGCGGTGGCCGTCGTTGGGCCTCGCCCGCGCCACGGCCCGCCATCCGAGGTGGCTCCTGCCCCAGTAGCGCCGCCTCGCCGCCGGATCGCCGACGAAGGTCTGGTAGGTCATCGGGGTGTGCCGGACCAGGGCCCCGCTGGGCCCCCGGTAGTCGGGGATCCCCGACTCCGTCGAGATCCCCGCCCCGCTGAGCACCACGACATCGCCCGCCGCCAGCAGATCCGCCAGCAGGTCGGTGTTATCGGTCACCTACCCATGCTGCCCCATCATCCGCGGTGCTCGGAATCGGGAGCCCAAGGGTTCCCCAACCCCTGCTCGGGGGCGAGCGCCCGCCGGTCCTGGCCGCTACGCTGGCGGGAGCCCGTGCCCCCCCCCGGCCATGCCATCACGCGAGCACCGGCCGGCCGCGGGCCCGGTCCGGCGGACGACACAGCCGCCCTCGCGCCCGACGTCCCCTTTTCCCGCCCCGAAGGTGTCCCGTGACCGCTGCCGTCCACCTCGTCCCGCACCCCGACGACACCCTGCCCCGGACGCTCATCGTCGCCCTGAGCGGCGAGCTGGACTACACCAACGCCGAGTCGCTGCGCGAGCGGATCCTGGCCCTGCTGACAGACGAGCACCGGTCCCTGGTGCTCGACCTGGGCGAGCTGAGCTTCTGCGACTCCACCGGGATCCGCATCTTCCTGGCCCTGCGCACCCTGGTCGGCGAGCGCGGGGGCGTGATCTCCCTGACCGACCTGCACCCCCGCCTGGTGAGGATCTTCCAGACCACCGGCCTGGCGCGGTTCTTCGCCGTCCAGCCCACCCGCGCCGACGCCCTGGCCGCCCTGCGCGCGAGGACCCCCGAGGGGTGTCGCGGCGGAAGCACCTCGCCACCCGCACGGGGCTGACCGGGGCGGCGCCGTGGGCCGCGCCGGGTCAGGACGCGTAGGCCTCCAGTTCGTAGATCCTCGCCGCGGTGTCGCTGTCGCTCGTCGGGGTGAGGACGTTCAGCCGTACGTAGCGGGCGGTGACCGGCGAGACGGTGTGGGTGGTTACGTCGGCGGTGTTGCCGCGCGCCGACGCCACCGTGGACCACGTCGTCCCGTCGGTGCTCACCTGGATGTCGAAGTCGCGGGTGTTCCAGCTCGTCTTCTCACCGCCCGCGCCGGAGTGGCGCACGACGAAGCGCCGCAGCGTCGTGGCCGCCTGCAGGTCGACGCGCAGCCACTTGCCCGATCCGAGGGAGCACCACTTGTCCGTCGGGCCGCCCGACACGGTGCCGTTGACGGCCTTGGCCGGCGCCTCGTTCGCCGCGCACTGGCTGTCGGCGGTGGCCGGCTTGTTCAGCGCGAGGTTGGTCCCGCCGGTCTGGCCGGGCACGTAGAGGCGGATGTCGGTCAGGCTCGCACTGCCTTCGTAGACGTTGGTGTACAGGTCCCCGATCACGAAGTAGTCGGGGTAGGCCGAGCCCGAGGGCCACTGGTTCGGCCAGGTGGTGCTGCCGTGGGCGTCGTTCTGCACCAGGTTCCCGTTGAACCGGCCGTCGTACTCACTCGCCTTGACGTTGTAGTGCCAGATCGGGTCGTTGCCCACCACGAAGTCGCGGTGGAAGCGCAGGGTCCTCTGACCCGCGCGGGCGAAGTTCCCGCTGGCCTCCAGCGTGTAGCCGGTGGCGTCACGTTCGATCGCGAAGGTGTAGAACTGGTTCGGCATGAGCTCGGGCTGGAGCTCCGCCGCCGACGAGAGCTGCTGCTCGGCGACGCCGCCGGAGCAGCTCGTCATGAACCACTGGGAGTTGCCGGGCAGGCCGCCGGGGCCCGGGGTCCAGTTGGGCATCCCGCTGATCCACATGTTGACGGTGTTGAAGCTGCTGTCGCGGTAGTTGTAGTACTGGTTCGTGGCCGAGTTGCACACCCGCCCGCCCGTGCCGGTGCCCACCCGGTCGGGGTGCTGGGAGAAGGCGTCCATGAGCACCTTGCGGTGGTAGTGCCAGAAGTGGTTGTTGCGGGGCGCCGGGTTGGCGAAGTCGACGATCGACAGGAAGTGGTAGCCGTTGTACCCGTACGGCCCCTGCCGCACGTCCTGCCACTGGCAGTAGGGCACCGACGCGTCCCCGCTCCAGCCGGGCGACTTCGAGCCCTCGCCCCACGGGTGCTGCGTCTTGCAGCCCGTGGTGCTGTAGCCGTTGGTCCGTCCGCCGTAGTCGATCGTGCCGTTGCGCTTGCCGCCGAAGTCGAGGGTCTTGAGCTTGTACTCGATGCGGTACTGCTCGGGCAGCTTGTTGGTGGGCCGGAAGATGGCCCCGCCGGTCGACTCCGGCACGTTGAGCACCGCGACGTGCTCGCTGCCGAGGGCCTGTGTGGTGATCGACGGCGGGGACTCGATGACGCCGTCCTTGTTGAAGTCGCGGGCCGACAGCGAGGCCGTGAGCCAGCCGTCCTTCCCGACCTTGAAGTCCTTGCGGTAGGTGGAGAAGGAGTTGAACGCGGTCGTCCACGCGGGCCCGTAGTCGTTCTTGTACCACTGGCCGGCGTCGTCGGTGATGGTGTCGAAGGGGGAGCTGTAGGTCTCCTTGACCCACGGGGTGCTCGCCCCGGTCAGCGGCGTCGAGAAGTCCTCGTTGTAGAGCAGGGTCCAGCCGGGGCGGGTCGGGTCGTCGGCCGCCACGCCCTTGGCGGCGGGGCCGGGGGCGGTGGCGCCCGTGGCGGGCGCGCCCGAGGTGAGCGAGCCCACGATCACGAGGCTTGAGGTGGCCGCGGCGATGGCCGCCCCGTGCACGACTCGTCTGACGGTTTGTCGCATGAGTGGTGTCCTTCGGTAGACAGGGGTGAGGCGCGTGACGCGAGTGGCGTCCCGCGCGGGCGGTCGTGGTGGCGTCGCCGCCCGCCACCCGACCGGGGGCGTGGGGTTCGAGACCTCCCTCAGAAGGCGCCGTTGGGGTCGTAGTACTGTGCCGCGTTCTCCTTGGTGACCATGGGGGAGGGGACCACCGTGTCCTTCTCCACGGTGGCGCCGCTCAGGATCTCCACCGCCCGGTCCAGGCCCTTTCCGCCGATGATGTCGGCGTCGTTGAGGCCCGTGACGGCGTAGTTGGTGCCGTCCAGGATCGCCTTGAGCGCCTCGGCCTGCCCGTCGACGCCGGCGATGATGACCTGCTTGGACTTCCCGGCGTCGGCGATGGCGCGCTGGGCGCCGAGGCACATCGCGTCGTTCTCGCAGAACACCGCGTCGACGTCGGCGTTGGTGGCCAGCAGGCTCTCCATCACCGACAGCCCGCCGTCCGATCCCCAGTTGCCGAAGTCGGGGGCCTCGACGAGGGTGATCGACGGCCTGCCCCGCAGGACCGACTTGACCCCGTTGGTGCGGGCGAGGCCGATGCTGTTGTCGGCGGGCCCGCCCTTGATGATGGCGACCTTGCCTCCGCCGGGGAGCTTCCCGGCGATGAACTCGCCGTCCTGCCTGCCGATCGCCTCGTTGTCGGGGCCGATCCAGCTCGTGTACTCGCCGGTCTGGAACTTGCGGTCCACCAGGACCACCGGCTTGCCGGCCGCCTTGATGGCGTTCAGCGCCGCCGGCGCGGACTCCAGCGGGCCGCCGGAGATGATGACGGCGTCGACGTTCTTGCTCAGCAGGTCCTCCACGTTGGACGCGAGCTTGGCCGCGTCGCCGTTTGCGTCGGTGCTGATGACCTCGACGTTGCCCTTCTTCTTGGCCTGGGCGGCGATCGCCTTGTCCATGCCGCTGAAGTAGGGGCCGCTCAGCAGGAAGTTGGCGACGCCGATCGTGTACCGCCCGTCGCCGGTGGCCGCGCCTGGCTTGCCCGGCTCGGACGAGCAGGCGGCCAGGCCGGCGGCGAGGACGCCGGTGACCAGCACGCCGCACAGCCTCTTCATGTACATGCGGGAACCTCCGATGGTGTGAGGTGTCAGGAACGCACCCGATTGGTGCGCTGGACGAGGATCACGGCGATGATGATCAATCCTTTGAGCACCTGCTGCCAGAAGCTCTGCACGCCGTAGAGGTTGAGCAGGTTGTTGATCAGGACGAGCACCAGCACCCCGCCGAAGGTGGCCCGCGTGGACCCGCGCCCGCCCGCCAGGCTCGCGCCGCCGATCACGCACGCGGCGATCGCGTCGAGCTCGAACGCCACGCCCACGCTCGGCTGGGCGATGCCGACCCGGCTGCTCAGGATGACGCCCGCCAGGCCGGCGCAGGCGCCGCTGATGGTGTAGGCGAGGATCACGTGACGGCGCACGTTGATGCCGGCGAGCCGTACGGTCTCCGCGTTGCCGCCGATGGCGACGATCGAACGGCCCGCCGGGGTGCGCGTCAGGAAGACCCCGCCGGCCAGGAAGACCACGAGCATGATCAGCGTGCTCAGCGGGATCGGGCCGGCCATGGCCGAGCCGAGCGTGAAGAACGCCGGGTCGTCCGGGGCGATCGGCACCTCGGAGTACACGAACGCCAGGCCCCGTATGGTCGTCAGCGCGGCCAGCGTCACCACGAAAGGCGCGAGCCCGAAGCGCGCGACCAGCGTGCCGTTGACCAGCCCGAAGCCCACGCCGGAGGCCACGCCCACGGCCATGGCGAGCGGGATGGGGAGCCCGGAGACCAGCCCCGCGGTGACGATGCCGGAGAAGGCCACCACCGACCCCACCGACAGGTCGATGCCGCCGGTGAGGATGACCACGAGCATGCCGAACGCGAGCAGGCCCGTGGTGACCATCTGCTTGAGCAGGTTGGTGAGGTTGGCCGGGGTCAGGAACGTGTCGGAGGTGAGCGCCGCCGTCCCGGCCATCAGCACGATGAGCGCGACGAAGGCGGCCTGCACGGTGACGTCACGGCCGCCCACGACGAGCCGGGGCGGCCTCCTGCCGGTGGTGGCGGGGGCGTGCCCGGCGAGCTGGTCGGTCATGCCGCCCTTCCGATCGCGTAGGTGAGGACCTCGTCCTCGGTGGCCGTGTCCGAACGGGCCTCGCCGCTGATGCGGCCCTGGTTCATCACGAGGACCCGGTCGGTGGCGCCCAGGACCTCGGTGAGGTCGGAGGAGATGAGCAGGACGCTGAGGCCCTCGCGGGCGAGGCCGTCGATCATGCGGTAGATCTCGACCCGGGTGGCCATGTCCACGCCGCGGGTCGGCTCGTCCAGGATCAGCACGCGGGGCCCGGCCAGCAGCCACTTGGCCAGGACGGCCTTCTGCTGGTTGCCGCCGCTGAGGTTCACGGCGGGCATGGAGGCGCACCTCGGCGGCTGGATGTCCAGCCGGTCGATCATCTCCGTGACCTTCCGCCGCCGCAGCGCCACGTCGATCAGCGGGCCGCGCGTGGTGGCACGCAGCGTCGTGAGCATGATGTTGTCCGAGACGCTCATGCCGAGCACCAGGCCACTGCCCTTGCGGTCCTCGGTGACCAGCGCCAGCCCGGCCGCGATGGCCTCGCCAGGCGTGCGGAAGTCGCCGGAGCCGTCCGCGGCGCGCACCTGGCCCGAGGTCGCGCGCCCGGCGCCGAACAGGCACCGGGCCAGCTCGCTGCGGCCCGAGCCCACCAGGCCGAAAAGCCCCACGATCTCCCCGGTGTGCAGCGTGAACGAGATGTCCTCGAACTCCCCTGCCCGGCCGAGCCGCGACACGGTGAGCGCCGCCTCGCCGCGCTCCGCCCGCCGGTCGGGGTAGATCTGCTCCAGGCGGCGGCCGGCCATCATGCCGATCAGCTCGCCCTCGCTGGTGCGCCCGGGTTCGGTGGTGCCGATCACCAGGCCGTCCTTGATCACCACGATCGACGTGGCCAGCTCCAGCACCTCGGCGAGCCGGTGGGACACGTAGACGATGAGCACGCCGCGCTCCCGCAGCCGGCGGATCAGCGCGAACAGCGCCGCAAGGTCGGTGCCGGCCAGCACCGCGGACGGCTCGTCGAGCACCAGCACGCGCGGCTCGTCCACCAGGGCCTTGGCGATCTCGACCATCTGCTGCCGGGCCACCGACAGGCGCCCCGCGGCCGTACGCGGGTCGATCGCGCCGAAACCGATGCCGTCCAGCAGCTCCTGTGCCCGCGCGTGCGCGGCGGGCCAGTCGATGAGCCCGGAGCGGCGGCGCGGGAAGTTCCCCATCAGCAGGTTCTCGGTGACCGACAGCTGGGGCACCAGCGTCAGCTCCTGGTAGACCGTGCGGATGCCCCGCGCGTGGGCGTCGTGCGGCGAGCGCAGCTCGACGCGCTCGCCGTCCATCCACATCTCGCCCTGGCTCATGGGCTGCGCTCCGGCGAGGATCCTTATCAGCGTGGACTTGCCGGCCCCGTTCGCGCCCACCACGGCGAGCACCTCGCCGCGCCGGCCGGCGAGGTCCACCCCGTGGAGCACCCGCACGCCGCCGTAGTCCTTGCGCACGCCCCGGAGTTCCAGGATCATCCGAAGGCCCCCATCAGCACCATCGTCTTCTGCCGGGTGAAGTCCAGGACGGTCTCGTGCAGGCCCTCGCGGTAGCCCCCGGTGTCCTTGGTGCCGCCGAAGGGGAGGTTCTCGGCGCGCAGGGCGGTGGAGCCGTTGATCACCACTCCGCCGACGTCCAGCAGCCGTGCGAGGGTGAACGCCCGCGACACGTCCCGCGTGAAGACCGCGGCGTGCAGGCCGTACGGGGACTCGTTGGCCATCCGCACGGCGTCCAGCGGGTCGGTGAAGCGGGCCACCGGCGCCACCGGGCCGAAGATCTCCTCGGCGAAGGCATCGCTGCTCACCGGGACGTCCACGAGCACGGCCGGGTCGACGAACGCCGCGCGCCTGCCGCCCCCCGCGACCAGCCGGGCGCCGTCCCGCACGAGCCTTCCGACGGCCGCCTCGACGCGCTCCGCGGCCTCCTCGGCGATCAGCGGGCCGACGTCGGTCGACTCCAGCAGCTGATCGCCCACGGTCAGCTTCGCGGTCTGGCCGAGCAGCGACTCCACGAAGGCGTCGTGGATCCCGTCCTGCACGTACACCCGCTTGACCGCGCAGCAGATCTGCCCGTTGCCGCGCGCCAGGCGCCCGAGCACCACGGCCTGGGCGGCGGCCTCCACGTCGGCGTCGTCGCACACGATCAGCGCGTCGTTCCCGCCGAGCTCCAGGAACACCTTCTTCAGCGTCGCCGACCCGAGGCGCGCGATCTCGCGGCCGGCCGCCGTGCTCCCGGTGAGGCTGACCGCGGCGATCCCCGGTGACTCGGCCAGCGCCCGGGAGACCTCCACGCCGCCGGTGACGATCTGGTGCGCGTGGCGGGGCGCGCCCGCGAGCTCGACGAGTCCGGCGACCCGCAGCAGGGCGAGCGGGCAGCGCGACGGCGGCTGCTCGACGACGGCGTTG
>NZ_JBEZFH010000246.1:0-10126 GCF_040649355.1 Sphaerisporangium sp. NPDC049002
GCCCGATGGGCAAATATGTACGGGGAAGCCGCAATTCCGGTTAATGGGTTACACCCAGTTTTGGACTTCCGCAACGCGCTCGGCGAGGGCGCGGCCCAGGCCGGCTCCGAGAACTCCCCGGGTCGCTTCCGCTTCGACTTCACCGCGGCCGGAGCCGTCCCGCCGACCGTCCTGCGTGACGTCGAGGACGAGGTCAACGCCATCCTCATCAACGACCTCAAGGTCAACGCCTACCACACCTCCCTCAGCGAGGCCCGTTCGATGGGCGCCCTGGCGCTCTTCGGCGAGAAGTACGGCGACGAGGTCCGCATCGTCGAGGTCGGCGACTACTCCCGCGAGCTGTGCGGCGGCACCCACGTCGCCAGCTCGGGCCAGCTCGGCCTGGTGAAGGTGCTCGGCGAGGCGTCGATCGGCGCGGGAGTGCGCCGCGTCGAGGCCCTGGTCGGCATCGACGCCTTCCGCTTCCTCGCCCGTGAGAGCGTGCTGGTCGCCCAGCTCAGCGAGCAGCTCAAGGCGCGCCGCGAGGAGCTGCCCGAGCGGGTCGAGGGCATCGTCACCCGCCTGCGCACGGCCGAGCGCGAGCTTGAGAGGCTCCGCTCGGCCCAGGTGCTCGCCGCGGCCGGCGAGCTCGCCGCCTCCGCCCGTGACATCAACGGCGTTTCGGTCGTCACCCACCGCGCGCCTGACGGCACTTCCCCCGATGACCTGCGTAAACTCGCTCTCGACGTGCGCGGCCGGTTCCCCGGTGACCGCGCTGCGATGATCGTGATCGCCGGTGTGCCCGCAGACCGTCCGGTCGTGGTCGCCGCTGTGAACGATGCGGGGCGCACCCGGGGTCTCAAGGCCGGGCGACTGGTCGGCGTCGCCGCCAAGGCACTTGGGGGTGGCGGTGGCGGTAAGGATGATGTCGCGCAGGGTGGTGGAGCCCGTCCGGAGGCGATCGGCGACGCGCTCGGCGCCGTCGAGCACGCGATCCGGGAGACGCTGTCCTGATCGTGGAGATCTGGCGCGCGCGCTTCCGTGCCCGGAGCCCGCGGTGAGGCGCGGGGTCCGGCTCGGCGTCGACGTGGGATCGGTCCGCGTCGGCGTGGCCCGCAGTGACCCTTCGGGGCTGCTGGCCACGCCGGTCGAGACCGTGCGGCGCGGCCGGGGCGACCTCGACCGCATCGCCGAGATCGCCGCCGAGTGCGAGGCGATGGAGATCGTCGTCGGCCTCCCCACCTCGCTGTCGGGCCGCGAGAGTCACGCGGCGGTCGCCGCGCGGCAGTTCGCCGTCAGGCTGGCCGAGCGGCTCGCGCCTGCGCCCGTCCGCCTCTACGACGAGCGGCTGACCACCGTGACCGCGCAGCAGGGCCTGCGCGCCAGCGGTGTGAAGGCGAAGAACCAGCGGGCGGTGGTCGACCAGGCGGCGGCCGTGGTCCTGCTTCAGGCAGCCCTGGACGCCGAGCGGTCCGGCGGCGCCCCGCCGGGCAGACCCGTCGAGCCACCGGGGCGGCGTCCCGGTGGGGAATCGAGCGCCGGGCCCTCGGCGTGACGCGGCCCGCCGGCCCCGGCGACGACCCCGACGACCTGATCTCCTTCACCGACGAGCGCGTGCCCGAAGGGGCCGACGAGCGCCGGGCCCGCGCCGGGCGCAGCAAGCGCGCTCTGCTGCTGCTGGTCGGCGGGGGCAGCGCCGTGCTGATCGCCGCGGGCCTCGCCGGGGCGTTCGCGCTGTTCGGGCCGCTCATGAGGCCCGACGACTTCGACGGCACGGGCTCGGGTCCGGTCGTCGTCGAGATCGCCCCGGGCGCCAGCGCCGGGCAGGTGGCCGACGCCCTGGTCAAGGCCGAGGTGGTGGCGAGCGCCCGGTCCTTTGTCAACGTGGTGGAGGAACGCGGCAAGTCGGGCAGCCTCCGGCCCGGTCGCTACGCCCTGCGCAAGCGCATGTCCGCCGCGTCGGCGCTCGACCTTCTCATGGCGCCCCAGTCCAGGGTGCGGAAGCGGGTGACCATTCCCGAGGGGCTGCGCGCCGCCGAGGCGGTGGCCCGCCTGGCGAAGGGGTCGGGGCTGCCCGCGGCCGAGCTGGGCCAGATGGCCGCCAAGCCCGCCGAGCTGGCGCTGCCGCCGTACGCCAAGGGGACCGTCGAGGGCTTCCTGTTCCCCGCCACCTACGACATCGAGCCCGCGACGACACCACGCGACCTGCTGCGCTCGATGGTTCGCAGGTTCAAGCGCGCGGCGGCGCACGTGGACCTGGAGGCCGGGGCGGCGGGGCAGCGCCTGTCCCCGCGTGACGTGGTGGTCATCGCGAGCATCGTGCAGGCCGAAGGCGGCAGGGACAGCGACTATCCGATGATCGCCAGAGTGATCTACAATCGCCTCGCGTCCAGAGCCAAGCTGGAGATGGACAGCACGGTGATGTACGGCCTGGGCAAGCACGGCATCGTGGCCTCACACGCCGAGATCAAGCGCGACACCCCGTACAACACTTACATGCACCCCGGGCTGCCGCCCGGTCCGATCAGCAATCCCGGCGAGGCCGCGCTCCGTGCGGCGCTTCGTCCGGCTAAGGGTGATTGGTACTGGTTTGTCACGATCGACCCACAGCATAGAATCACGAAATTCACTAACAAAGAGAGTGAGTTCGTGAAACTCCGAGAAGAGCTGAACAAACGTCTCGGGCAGCACTGATGCCCAGCGGGACTGCCACCGCCCCCCGCACGCGCCGGGTCGCCCCGGCAGGCGCGGAGCAAGGGGCGGGGACGACGGCTTGCCTGGTATGTCGCACCAATTTGGGGCACTCGCTTGACGACGGGCCGGTCCTACCGGGAGATTGGCGAGCGCACCTATGAACGATCTGGACCTCGATAGTCTGCTGGGTGCCGAGGACGACGAAGGGCCCCGGCGCCGATCTCGTGCTTCCTCCAGAACGGCACGCACGCGCAGCAGGCGACGTCAGCGCCGCCAGCGCCGCAAGGGCTTCGTGGCCTTCTTCGTCGCGATGATCGTCATTGTCGGCGTCCTCGGCGTCGGTGGGTACTACGGCTACAACTGGATCCGCGGCGTCGCGATCCCCAAGGACTTCACCGGGCAGGGCACCGGCGAGGTGCTCGTGGAGATCAAGGAGGGGCAGAGCGCCACCGAGGTGGCCCAGACCCTCGTCGACCAGGGTGTCGTGGCCAGCGAGCGGGCTTTCATCAACGCCATCGGCGCGGCCGGCAAGAGCGCCTCGCTCCAGCCGGGGGAGTACAAACTTCGCAAGGGCATGGCCGCGAGCAACGCCGTCCCCCTGCTCGACCCGAAGCGCCGGCTGCAGACCACCCTGACCGTGAGAGAAGGGCTGCGGCTCTCGCAGATCCTGGAGCAGCTGTCGACCGCCACTGGCAAGCCGGTGTCCGAGTTCCGCAAGGCGGCCAAGGACGCGAAGGCGCTCGACCTCCCGTCCTACGCCAGGGGCAGGCTGGAGGGCTTCGCCTTCCCCGCGACCTACGAGGTCTCTCCCAAGTCCAGCCCCGACGAGGTCCTCGGCGCGATGGTGGCGCGTTACAAGCGCGCGGCCGACGACGCCGGCCTCGTGGCGGGCGCCAGGCGGGTGGGCCGTACGCCGCTGGAGATCATGACGATCGCCAGCATCGTGCAGGCGGAGTCCGGCAGCGTGCGCGACATGCCGAAGGTCGCGCGAGTGATCTACAACCGGCTCAACCGATCGCCGCAGATGAAGCTGCAGATGGACAGCACGGTCATGTACGGCCTGAACAAGTTCGGCATCGCCGCCACGCACGAGGAGATCAAGAGCACGTCGCCGTACAACACCTACGCGCGCCTTGGCCTGCCGCCCGGTCCGATCGGCAACCCCGGTGACCACGCCATCGAGGCCGCGTTGAAGCCCGCCGACGGCACCTGGCTGTTCTTCGTCACCACCGACCCCAAGCGGGGCATCACCAAGTTCACCGACTCCGAGGCGGAGTTCTTCAAGCTGGCCCAGGAGTTCAACCAGAACCGCGGGACGGGCTGATGGAGCGGCGTGCCGCCGTGCTCGGCTCGCCGATCGCGCACTCGCTCTCGCCGTGCCTGCACCGGGCCGCGTACGACGCCCTCGGGCTGCGCGGCTGGAGGTACGACGCGATCGAGTGCGACGAGGGGGGCCTGGCCGGGCTGCTGTCCGGCATGGGCCCCGAGTGGGCGGGCCTTTCGCTGACCATGCCGCTCAAGCGGGCCGTGCTGCCCCTGCTGGACACCGTCGCCGACCTCGCCGTCGAGGTCGGCGGGGTGAACACCGTGGTCTTCCGCGACGGCGCCCGGCACGGGGAGAACACCGACGTCCACGGCATCGTCCAGGCGCTCACCGAGTCGGGGGTCGTGGCACCCCGGGCGGCGACGATCCTCGGCGGCGGCGCCACGGCGGGCTCCTCGCTCGCCGCGCTCCGCGAGCTCGGCCTGTCGAAGGCGACGCTGGTGGTCCGCGACCCGTCGCGGGCCAGGGAGACGGCCGAGGTCGCCGAGCGGCTCGGCATGGCCCTGACCGTGCGGACGCTCGACAAGCTCGACACCGTACTCGACGTGGACCTTGTGATCTCGACGCTGCCCGCGGGGGCGGCGGACGGCTACGCGCAGGCGCTCACCGTCGTGCCGGCCGTGTTCGACGTGGTCTACGCCCCATGGCCGACGCCGCTGGCGCGTGCCGTGCGGGGCGCCGGCGGCACGGTCGTCGGCGGGTTCGCCATGCTGCTGCACCAGGCCGTGCGCCAGGTGGAGATGCACACGGGCCGAGGGGGAGTCCCGGTCGCGGTCGTACGGGCGGCCGGCGAGGCCGAGATCCTCAGACGAGCGGCTCGAACGGATTGAGCACCCGCACCCCGGTGCGCTCGAAGTCCTTGGTATTTCGGGTGACCATGGTCCACCCGTTCGCCCTGGCTGTGGCGGCGAGCAGGCCGTCCACCAGCGGGAGCGGATTTGGGGCGTTAAGCGCTCCCCAGGCTTCGGCGGTGTTCGCTGTGACGGAGACGATGCGGTCGACGAACTCGTGCCGCAGGCGTGCCAGCCATGTCTCGTAAACAGCGGCCTGGGAGGGGTCACGGTACCGTAGGCGCTCGACGCCTTGGCGAATCTCCCCCAGGACCATGACACTGATGTAGAGAGTCGGCCCCGGCACCATGTTGAGCCACTCTTCCACATGGGGATTCGGCCGCCGCTTGGTCACCTCGCAGGCGACGTTCGTGTCGAGAAGAAATCCCATCGGCTCAGTCGTCCAGATCCACGACGCGGACGGGGTCATCCGATCGCCTGATGTCGAGCACGCTCAGGTCTGGTGCGGACCTGAGGAACTCCTTGAAGTCAGGGGCTCCGTGCTTCAGCCGCCGGTATTCGGCGATGTCGATGACTACGGCCACCTCCTCCCCGTGGCGGGTCACCACCTGCGGGCCGTCATCGTGAGCCTGGCGGATCACCTCACTGAAGCGTTGCTTGGCCTCCTGTAGTTGCCACTGAGCCATGAGCACCTCCATCTGGTCTGTCTAGACTCACAGGGCGATCCTAGCAATTCATCGCCTTCCGTGTCCGATGAATCACAGATAGTAAGATGGTCGGGGGACTATTCGGTGGGTGCTCGGTGTTGTGGTAATGTTGCTGCTTGATCGGTCCGGCATGGCTGCTGGACGCGCAAGCGGAGGTTTTCCTCCCACCTGTTCGGCCGCAGGGCCGACGGGTCAAGGATCACTACCGGACTCCTCCGGGGAGCTCATGGTCATCTGATCACCGAGCTCGGTGGCCCCGCATGCGCGACGTGTGGGGCTTTTCGCATTCCCGCGAAACCTCCCATCACGGTCAAGCACCGACGCGGATAAATGCCAGGTACCTAGGAGGTCCCATCAGCACTGAGCCCCGCATCAACGAGCGTATTCGCGTGCCCGAGGTGCGCCTCGTGGGCCCGAACGGCGAGCAGGTCGGCATCGTCTCCATCGGCGATGCGCTGAAGCTGGCCCAGGAGTCCGACCTCGACCTGGTCGAGGTCGCGGCAACGGCTCGTCCGCCCGTGTGCAAGCTCATGGACTACGGCAAGTTCAAGTACGAGTCCGCCATGAAGGCACGCGAGGCGCGCCGTAACCAGGCGCACACGATCATCAAGGAGATCAAGCTCCGGCCGAAGATCGACCCGCATGACTACGAGACCAAGAAGGGTCACGTCGTGCGGTTCCTCAAGGCGGGGGACAAGGTCAAGGTCACGATCATGTTCCGCGGACGTGAGCAGTCCCGTCCCGAGCTGGGCTTCCGGCTCCTGCAGAGGCTGGCGGAGGACGTCACGGAGCTCGGCTTCGTCGAGTCCCAGCCCAAGCAGGACGGCCGAAACATGATCATGGTGATCGGGCCGCACAAGAAGAAGGCCGAGGCCAAGGCCGAGCGCGCGGCGGCTCGCGCGAGAACCTCCGGCGATCCGGTGGAGGGCGAGGACATGAGCCTCGACCACGACATGGCGTCGGCATCGGAACCGCAGGAGTGACCCGCCCCGCCTGACAGCTCGGCGGGATGCGAGAAGACACCGAAGACCGGGTCAGGGAGAGCGGCCAGGCATGCTCCTGGCTGGGGTACCTTGACCCGGGATATCGGCACGGACCATTGAGGGAGAGACGGCTGACATGCCGAAGATGAAGACGCACAGCGGTGCGAAGAAGCGGTTCCGCCTCAGCGGGAGCGGCAAGATCATTCGCCGTCGTGCGAACCGTGCCCACTACAACGAGCACAAGGCGTCCACGCGGACGCGCCGTCTCGCGCCTGAGGTCGTCATGTCCGATGCCGACACCAAGAAGATCAAGAAGCTGCTCGGCAAGTAACCGAACCCCCGGGGAGATAGAACAATGGCACGCGTAAAGCGGGCGCTCAACGCCAAGAAGAAGCGCCGCGTCGTCCTCGAGCGGGCGAGTGGTTACCGGGGTCAGCGGTCGCGGTTGTACCGCAAGGCCAAGGAGCAGATGCTCCACTCACTGACCTACGCCTACCGTGATCGCAAGGACAAGAAGGGTGCCTTCCGGCGCCTTTGGATCCAGCGCATCAACGCGGCGGCGCGCGCGAACGGCATCACCTACAACCGGTTCATCCAGGGCCTGAAGGCCGCCGGTGTCGAGGTGGACCGCAAGATCCTCGCCGACCTCGCGGTCAACGACACCCAGACCTTCGCGGCGCTGGCCGAGACCGCAAGGAAGGCCCTGCCGTCCGACGTCAACGCGCCGGTCGCGAGCTGAGCCCACGCACGACCCAGTGAACGACTCGTTCTGTATCGGAGCGGGTCGTTCACTGTTTTCCGGCATTTCCACCGTGACGGGCCTCACGCGCGTCGTCACGGTTCAGGGGTTTCACCAGGGGGATATGTGGCCGGGTCCGAGCTGACCAATATCAGATCTCCGCGGGTCAAGGCCGCGAAGCGCCTGACCAAGCGGGCATTCAGGGACCGAGACCGCTCCTTCCTCGCCGAGGGCCCGCAGGCCGTGAGGGAGGCCCTGAACCTCCCCGGCGTCGCCGTCGAGCTGTTCACCACCGCGGACGCGGAGATCAGGCACGCCGACATCGTGGACACCGCCCGGCGCGCCGGGTTGCCGGTGCACGCCGCGAGCGGGGAGGTCATGGCGGAGCTCGCCCAGACCGTCACTCCCCAGGGGCTGCTCGCGGTCTGCCGTTTCATCCACGTGCCGCTGGCCGAGGGCGTCCCCGAGGGCGCCGGCCTCGTCGCCGTGCTGGCCCACGTGCGTGACCCCGGCAACGCGGGCACGGTCCTGCGCACGGCGGACGCGGCGGGGGCGGACGCGGTCGTGTTCACCGACGCCTCCGTGGATCCCTACAACGGCAAGTGCGTCAGGGCCAGCGCCGGGAGCCTGTTCCACCTCCCCGTCGTGACCGCCGCCCCCGTGGCCGAGGCCGTACGCCATCTCAAGGAGCGGGGGCTGCGCGTCCTCGCGGCCGACGGCGCCGGCGCCAAGACGCTCGACGACGTCGACCTGGCCGGCCCGACGGCGTGGATCTTCGGCAACGAGGCATGGGGCCTGCCCGAGGAGATCCTGGAACTGGCCGACGAGGTCGTCCGGGTCCCCATCTACGGGCGCGCCGAGAGCCTCAACCTGGCGACGGCGGCCGGAGTCTGCCTTTATGCCTCGGCGCGGGCCCAGCGCTCCGCGTAGGCCCTCTGACAGCCGTACAGGCCCCTTTGTCCTAAAGGGACCTGTTCCTGCTCCGGCGGGACGGTCCCCCACGGAGAGTAGGGCTGCCTTCCAGTACGGGAAACCCGCTATTGTCGGCCCTGTAGGGTCGAGGAGGCGATAGTGCGCGGCGGACAAACCCACCCACGGGACGCCGATGCCGCATGTTCGATCGAGGTCGACGATCTGCCCGACGGCGTCATCGTGGCCGACGAGCGCGGCAGGGTGGTCGCCCTCAACCGCGCCGCGTCCCGCCTCACGGGAGCGGGGCCGCACGCGGTCGTCGGAAAGCTCTTTCCCGATGTCCTGCCCTTCCGTGACAACGACGGCCGCGACTGGTGGAAGTGGCTCGACGCCTACGGCGGCCTGCGCACCCGCAGCCGCCAGCCCGAGTGCTCGCTCTACCTGCCCGGCGGCCAGGAGCTGCTGGTGGCCGCCCGCTTCGTGCGCAGGCCCGAGCGCGGCGGCGACGTCGTCCGCGTGGTGGTCACCCTGCGCGACGCGGCGGCGCGCGCCCGCCTGGAGCGCAGCCGCGCCGACCTGGTGTCCACCGTCGCCCACGAGCTCCGCTCCCCGCTGACCAGCGTCAAGGGGTTCACCGCCACCCTGCTGGCCAAGTGGGGCCGTTTCACCGACGACCAGAAGCGCGTGATGCTGGAGACCGTCAACGCCGACGCCGACAGGGTCACCCGGCTCATCACCGAGTTGCTCGACGTGTCCCGCATAGAGTCGGGGCGCCTGCAGATCCACCGCCAGGTTGTCGACGTTCCCGCGCGGGCGCGTAAGATCATCGCGGGTCGGGTGGCCGCGGGCGAGCCTGAGGACCGTTTCCTGCTGGAGACGCTCGGTGATCTACCCGAGATGTGGCTCGATCAGGACAAGATCGACCAGATCCTCGGAAACTTGCTGGAAAACGCGGTGCGTCACGGGCGAGGTACCGTGACAATAGTCGTGGAGCCTGTCGAGTGGGGAGTCGCCGTGTCCGTGCGTGACCAGGGCGAGGGTGTCGCACCCGAGCTGGCCTCGCGCGTCTTCCGGCAGTTCTGGCGCGGCAACGGGCGGCGCCGTGGCGGCACGGGGCTCGGCCTCTTCATCGTTAAGGGCCTCGTCGAGGCCCACGGCGGCACGATCACTGTGCAGCGGGCGCCCGGCGGCGGCGCCGAGTTCCGATTTACCATGCCCGCCGGCACTCCCGACTTCGCCTGACGCGTCGCCCGGGACGGCCGGTGGGCCTCACCACGCCGGCATCCGCCGGCCCGGCCGCGTCGCGTACGGACGCTCGACCGCGGGAGGTCACCACCGTTTCCCGCCGTCGTCCGGCAGGCGATCACGGAAGCGGCGACCGCTTCCCGGCGGCGTCCCGCATGTGATCGGAACAGCTTCGGCAACCTCCGGCGACAGCTCGCGGGAGGTTGTCCACAGCCCGTCGCCTCGCGGCCGGTTCGCCACTCTGGACGGACTAGACTCGTGCCCGCTCAAGCCCTGGATACGGAGCTCTCTCTTGTCGAACACCTATGACCCGGTCGAGGTGACGCCGTTGCACGCCGACGAGGTGGCGCGCATGGAGGCGGAAGCCGTGGCCGCCATCAACGCGGCCGCCGACCTCGACGACCTCAAGCAAGTGCGGCTGGCGCACTCCGGCGACCGGTCCCCGATCGCGCTGGCCAACCGCGAGATCGGCGCGCTGCCGCCGCAGGCCCGTTCCGAGGCCGGCAAGCGCATCGGGGGGGCTCGCAAGGCCATCGGCGAGGCCCTCGCCGCCCGGCAGGCCGTGCTCACGGCCGAGCGCGACGAGCGCGTCCTGGTCGAGGAGGCCGTCGACGTCACCCTGCCATGGGACCGCGCGCCCCGGGGGGCCAGGCACCCGCTCACGACGCTGCAGGAGCGCATCGCCGACGCCTTCGTCGCGATGGGCTACGAAGTCGCCGAGGGGCCCGAGCTCGAGGGCGAGTGGTTCAACT
>NZ_JBEZFH010000247.1:0-10068 GCF_040649355.1 Sphaerisporangium sp. NPDC049002
ACTCTGGAGGGCCAACAAACCTCCATCTCTCACACAGCACCGCGTTCAGCGAAGCGCTATCGCTTCTCACCTCCCGCGTTCGTGTTCACAATAAGGCTCTGAAATAAGCGCTCTCGGCGGAGCGCCCTCGCTGGTGCATCGAATGATCCAATTATGCCGTGACACAGATCCGAGAGCCAATATATTCGCTCAAACTTTAATTGAGCGTCACCACCAGGAATGCCACCATCCCGTTTCAAATCTCCCGAATCTCTTCTAATCTGCAGTTGTGCCCTGTGCATTAGCACAACTACTACATGCTCAATATCAGGCTCACGCATCCGACCACGGAATTGTCGCGCCATTTGCAACCCCCTGAGCAGGGATGCAGCATCCAGCACTGCATCCCTGCATGACTTCTAGCAGCCCAGATGTTTGTCTACGTAAATCTTCGTATCATAATCCCAATCATCGTCATGGGGATCCGCAGCCCGGTTCAGGAGTTCCTGAGCCCGATGATTTCCATTTTCCAAATTTCGGCCGTCAGGCCCGACTCGAATGTAGTCTACCGGTCCATTACTTGGCGCGAAGATCGAGTCGAGCAACTGCCAGTCCTGCATCCCCGATATCCTATCCATCTTGTCACGGCTCTCCCTGGAACCATCGACATCAGGGCGCCCGTATCCGAGCAAGTCACGAATGGTCGCATTGGGCTCAGGGCGTGACGGCTGCGCTGAACCAGACTTCTTCTTGAACGGGTTCCAGCCATCGTTGTGGACAAGGACAGCTTGGTCGCCGGCGATCACATGGTAGGTGTGCAGGCCTTCGATGGTGAGGTTGTGGACCCGTTGATGGGTGGTCCATCGCTTGAGGGCGGTGATCTGGACGTAGGTGCCGGCGCTGGTCTGGAGCCACATGCCGGGTTCGAGTTGACCGGCGGTGAGCCATTGTCTGAGCTTGGGTAGCCAGAAGGGGTGGCCGTCGGTGGCGGTGAGCTCGTCGGTCGCGGAGCCGCGGTCGCCGTCCACATCGATGGTCAGCCTGACCAGGTTCTTGACGCCCTCGCCCTTGATCAGGGTGATCACCGGCTTGGCCTCGGTCCGGCCGGTCTCTGGGTCCGTCGCCAGCACTTGATCGCCCACGGCCACTCGTTCGATCGGCTTGTGGGTGCCGTCGGCCATCAGGACGGGCGTGCCGGCTACGAAGCTGTTGGGAGAGCAGTTGTCGCCGTCCATGCCGGGCGGGATGGACGGGGGAAGGTCTGGGGCCGCGTCTTCGGTGAGGAGGTCGATCACGTCCTCCGGGGAAGGCGCGAGGTCGATGATGTCTTCCAGATCGTCAAGGACATCGCGTGTGCGACCCTTTGGTGTCACGGGGGTGACGCTGTTACGGCAGGCCGATGTCTTGCAGAGGTCGGGAAGATTGTTTACGTCGTGTTCGTCTTGCTTGGGACTCTTCCTCGGTTTGTTACCGCCGTATTCGTGGTTGGCGTTTCCGGCGCACTGCGGCTTCTTGGCGTTCGAGCGCTTCTGGCAGAACTGCCCGATCTTTTCAGTACTCTTCGTCGACTTGTCATTCTTCGAGCATTTCGTGCTTGAGCACTTCTTGGCGGCCGACTTGCTGGCCGGTGGATTTTTCACCGTCCTGGGATTGGCCCGGGTGCCCGGTGGGTTGACCGGATCGCGTTTCTTTTTCTTGGCAGTTGGCTTCTTGTGATTCCGCATCTGCCGCTTTTCGTTAGTGACGCGGTCCCGGTCGTTCATGCGCTTATTTTTGTTCTTCTGGTTGCGCATCTGTCGTTTTTCGTTCTTGGCAGAGTCGCCGTTCTGGTCGTCCCGCTTCTTTTTGGCGTACTGCTTTCTCTCCTCTGTCCTGCGTTTCGCCCGGTCTATGTCCTCGCGATCCTGCCTCCGCTGCCTCTCCTGGATCTGGCGGTATTCCTTCTGGTTCTTGGCGTACGCCCCTGTCGGTATCCGGACGCCTGACCCCCGAGGCCCCGATCCCTTGTCGATGGCGTGACCGGAGGGGTCGGTGCCATCGAGGGGGTCGCCGTTGACGTAGGTGTAGCGGTTGATCTGTATGGACGGATCGGGGGAAAGGGACCAGTCGTCGCGGGAAGCGAAGCCGCCGGTGCCGGGCTGGTACCAGCGGGCGTGCATGTTCACCTTTCCGGTCTCCGGGTCGGTGTACTCGCCTTGGTAACCAAGGGAACGAGAGGTTCCGGCCCGGTTGGTAACCTCCCCGAAGGGGTTGTAAGCGACCGAGTCCACAAGGGTGGTGCCGGAGAAGGTGCCGACGACGTCGCCATGCAGGTCGGTCATCGCCCCCAGGCTCTGCCCGCCCTCTTGCATGCTCAACAACTCACCAAAGGGGTCGCGGCCGTACTTTGACTGGACCGTCCCTGCTCCGTCGGTCACTGTGACCATGTCGTTCGACAAGCCCGAATAGGCGAACCGCTGTTCGGTTCCGCCCTTGGCGCGCGAGGTCAGCCGGCCGAGGGCGTCGTAGCCGTAGGCGGCGTCTCCGTCGTTGACGAGCCGATCGAAGGCGTCGAACACCAGGTTTCGGGTGACACTCCCGATGGTCTCGGTATTAAGCGTGCCGCGAGGACTGTATGAGTATGTGGTTCCTCCACCTGACAACAGGCGGTTGCGCTCGTCGTAAACGAAGCTCTTGTCCCCCGCCATGGTGCGGTTCCCCGACGCGTCCCAGCTGTAGGTGGTGGTCGCGCCGCCGGGTGCCGTCCAGGAGGTCAGTCGGCCTGCCCTGTCGTAGCCGTAGGTGTTGGCACCGGCGCCGGCTGTGCCCACGGTGGTCTTGGAGAGGAGGTGGTCGTCCTTGTCCCACCCATAGGTGATCTTGGCGAGCTGGCTGCCGGCGTTGTTCTTAAGCGTGTGGGTCTTCAGCCGATCCACGGCGTCGTACGTGTACGACTGTGTCGTCGCCGGGCCGGCGGACGTCAGAGTGGTGAGTCGGTCGGCGTCGTCGTATCCATAGGTGAAGCTCCGGCCGGAGACCGGGTCGGCGGCCGTCGCCAGACTGTCATTGTTGTCCCAGGTGAAGTTCGCGGTTCCCGAGCCGTCCACACGCTGAGTCGGGTTGCCGAGTCCGTCGTAGGTGAATGCCGCGACCTGCCCGGTGGGTTTGGAGACCTTCGTCAGTAGTTCACGGTCGTTGTACTCCAGCGTGTAATCGCCGATCGAAGTCAGATGCCCAGCCAGGTCGTAGCCGTACGCCCGTTCGGGAGTGGCCACCGGGGCGCCTGATCCGGACTCGCGGGTCATCCGCCCGATCTGGTCGAACTGCCGGTCGATACGAAGACCACCTGGCTGCAGGGTGGATACCGTGTTCCCTGCGACGTCGTAGACGTTCGTCCAGGTTCGGTCAGCGGCATTCGGGTACGCGGCGGTGGCCGGCTCGACGACGGACTCGACCAGACCCAAGGTGTTGTAGGTGGTCAACTCGGTGTTGCCACGCCCGTCGGTCGTACGCGTCATCGCGCCCGTACCGTCGTAGCCGTATGTGGTGGTGATCTGATCGGTGGCCGACACCGGTTCGATCAGCTTGGTCATCACGCCCGTCGCGTCGTACTCCCTGCGCGTGACGAAGCCCTCCCCCGAGGTCTCCGAGACCTGGTTGGAGTCGGCGTCGTAGCCGAATCCGAAGGTGCGCACGGTGGCGCCGGTGCCGTCCAGATCCTTGACGGCGGTCTGGCGGCCGGCCAGGTCGTACTCCGCCGTGGTGGCGTTGCCGAGCGGGTCGGTGACCTTCACGGTGCGGCCCGCGAGATCGTAGGTGAGGGTGGAGATCTTGCCCCGGGGGTTGGTTTCCTGCGTGATCTCCCCGGCGGGGTTCACCACGAGATCGGTGACCTTGTTACCGGGCAGGGTCACCTTCGTCAGATCATCGGCGTCGATGTACTGATACTTCGTGTCGGCCTGGCCTGCCCTGCCGTACCACCCCTTTCCACGGTGACCTGGGGAGCCTTCTCCTCTACCAGGCGGCCCGCCATGTCGTACCGGAAATCGCTGGTGAATCCGGCCGGATCGCCGCCCGCCGCGTTGCCGCGCGGACCCGTGAACGCAGTGACCAGTCCCCGGTCGTCACGGGTCCACGTGCTGACCAGATCCTCGCTGTCATTTTTGACCGCCTGCCGCATCAGCTCGCCGAACTGGTCGTAGCCGTACTCGGTCACCTCCGACCGGGTGGTGCCCGCTCCGGTCGAGGTCACCTTGGTCACGTTGGCGTTGGCGTCGTAGACGTAGGCCGACTTGCGCTTGAGGGATGCGGGGTCGAACGTCTGCGAGGACAGCCGCCCGGCGGCGTCGTAGACGTAGTCGGTAGTGGCCCTTCCGCCACCGAGCACCTGCCGAGTCACGTAACCAGCGGCGTCGTATGTGTCGGCCTCCAAGACGACGTCCTTGGTGGTGGTCACGCCATTCACCCGGACGTCGTCGGCGATCACCTTCGACAGCCGGTCGTCGCCGTAATAGGTGTACGACTCCTTGCGACCCATCGCATCGACCCGGGATGCCAGCCGCCCGTCGGGGTCGTACGCGTACGACCCCAGCACCACGTCACGTGGAGCTTGCGGGCTGACCGGGCTGCCCGTCCAGTTCTTGACGGTCCGGGAGGCCAACTCGCCGCGCGGCGTGTAGGCGTAGGCGAAGACGGTGCCGACCTCGTCCGTGACGCTAGTGCGTGCTCCGGTGTCGTCCCAGGCGACCCTGACCACTGGTGTAGCGGGTGACCAGCCCTGAGGGGTCATTTCGCTCAGCCAGATCACCGGTCGCCGCTGTACTTGTAGGTGGTCTCGTTACCCTTGGCGTCCTTTTCCGACTCCACCAGCCCAGCCGGAGTCGCACCGCCGCCCACGGCCGACTCGGTTCCGTCGGTGTAGAAGTACGTCAGCGACCCCGCTCGTCGTGGAACAGTTCTGTGTCGTTGCCGTTCCGGTCGCTGATGATGCTGAGGAAACCGCCGATGTCGTAAGTGTAGAGACTGGAGTTCTCGCTTTGATCGATCTCCTCCACCAGCCGGTACCCACGCCAGGCGTCGTGGCTGTACTTGAGGGTTCCGTTGTGCGGATCGGTCACCGTCACCGTCGACAAGCCCGTGGTGGTGTCGTACACCGGAGCGCTCACCTGCCACGCCCCGCCGTGTTGGTCGGTGTGGGCCTTCAGGCGGTCAGTGGCCGGGTCATAGGTGTTCTCCGCCCACACTCGCCCCGACGGCAGCGTGATCTTCGTCAGCTTGTACGGCGCCTCCGCGCGTGCCGCGTGATGTGCCTGTACCTCGGTCTCCGATATCGCCTTGTCGTACACGGCGAACTCATCCATCACCCCGCTGAAGGGAAACCCCGCTGGATGCAGTCGACCATCGCGGCGATAAGCCGCACCGCTTGACCGAGGACAACCGGATGCTGGGCCAGTGGGAGCGTGGGCGCGGGCCGGTGGCTTTGTGACCCAAATGTTCATGGGCGTAGGCTGACGTGGCAACCTTTAGGGGGGATACTCCTGCTCGTGCAGCAGCGCTTCCCGTTCCTCGAACATCCGGGCCCGCTCGCCTTCGCCCATCGCGGCGGGGCGGCAGAGGGCCGGGAGAACACCATGGCCGCTTTCTCCAGGGCCGTCGAGCTGGGGTACACCTACCTGGAGACCGATGCCCACGCGACGGCCGACGGCGTGCTGCTCGCGTTCCACGACCACACGCTCGACCGCGTGACCGACCGCCAGGGCCGCCTGGCGACGCTGCCGTACCGCGAGGTGCGCCGGGCCCGCATCGGGGGCGTGGAGGAGATCCCGCTGCTGGAGGACCTGCTCGGCACCTGGCCCGATGTGCGGGTCAACATCGACGTCAAAGAGGCCCAGGCGATCGGCCCGCTGGCGGAGGCGATCCGGCGCACCGGCGCCTACGACCGGATCTGCCTGACCTCGTTCTCCGACCTGCGGCTGGCCAGGGCGCGCATGGCCATGGGTCGCCCCGTCTGCTCGGCGCTCGGCCCGCGCGGCGTCGCCAGGCTGCGTGCCGCCGCCCTCGGCTCGGGGTACGGCCGCCTGCTGGGCGGGCTGGCCAAGGAGCGCATCCCCTGCGCGCAGGTGCCCGTCGGGTTCCGCGGGATGCGGGTCACCACCCGCGCCCTGGTCCGCACGGCCCACGCCCTCGGGATGCAGGTGCACGTGTGGACCGTCGACGACCCCCGCGTGATGGAGAGCCTCCTCGACCTGGGGGTGGACGGGATCATGACCGACAACATCTCGGGCCTGCGGGACGTCCTGCGCGCCCGGGGCCAGTGGCATCCACGCCGCCCGGCCGCGCACGCGTGACCTTCCCCTGGCAGGGGGCACCCGCGCGCCTGACCCCGCGCCCCGGCCTCCACCACACGCCGTAGCCCCTCCACTCATCCCCGAGCCCCCCGACGAGGCCAGGAGCACCCCCCATGACCACCTCCATCGCCGCCGACGAACTGCCTGAGACGCGCAAGCGCGAGCAACGGGGCTGGTACTGGTACGACTTCGCCAACTCGGGCTTCCAGACGACGGTCATCACGGTCTTCCTCGGCCCGTACCTCACCACGCTCGCCGAGAAGGCCGCGGGCGGGGAGGACGGTTTCGTCGGCTTCCTGGGCTTCGACTTCCGCGCCAAGGCGTACTTCTCGGCCATCGTGACCATCTCGGTGGTCCTGCAGATCGTGATCATGCCGGTCGCCGGCGCCCTGGCCGACCACACCGGCCGCAAGAAGGAACTGCTCGCCCTCTTCGCCTACGTGGGCGCGGCGGCGACCCTCGGGTTCTACTTCGTCTCGGGCGACGCCTACGTGCTCGGCGGGGTGCTGTTCGTCATCGCGAACGTGGCGTTCGGCGCGGCCATGGTCGTCTACAACTCGTTCCTGCCCCAGATCTCCCGTCCGGACGAGCGGGACGCGGTCTCCTCGCGCGGCTGGGGGTTCGGCTATCTCGGCGGCTTCCTGCTGCTCGCGGTGAACCTGTTCCTGTACGAGGGCAGCGGCATCGACCAGGGCCTGGCGGTGCGCATCAGCCTGGCCTCGGCGGGTCTGTGGTGGGCCCTGTTCACCGTGATCCCGCTGGTGCGCCTGCGCAACCGCCGGGTCGCCACCCACGACGCCACGCCCGTCCAGGCCGTCGGCGGCAGCTTCCGCCAGCTCGGCCGCACGATCGCCGACCTGCGCCGCTACCCGCGCAGCCTGCTGTTCCTGCTCGCCTACCTGATCTACAACGACGGCGTGCAGACGGTGATCTCGTTCTCGGCGACCTACGCCGACCAGGAGCTCGGGCTAGGCAAGAGCGTGCAGATCACGGCGATCCTGATGGTGCAGTTCGTCGCCTTCGGCGGGGCCCTGCTGCTCGGGTGGCTCGCGTCGCGGTTCGGCACCAAGCGCACGGTGCTGGTCAGCCTGGTGGTCTGGACGGCCGTGGTGGCGGTCGCGTACTTCCTGGAGAAGGGCGCGGCGGTCCAGTTCTACGCCATCGCGTTCCTGATCGCGATCGTGCTGGGCGGCACCCAGGCCCTGTCGCGGTCGCTCTACTCGCTGGTGATCCCGGCGGGCAAGGAGGCGGAATATTTCAGCCTCTTCGAGATCAGCGACAAGGGCTCGGCCTTCCTCGGCTCGCTGACCCTGACCCTGGCCCTCCAGCTCACCGACAGCTACCGCGTGGCGATCTTGTCACTGGTGATCTTCTTCGTGGTCGGCTTCGCGCTGCTCACGGTGGTCAACCTGCCCCGGGCCATCCGGGAGGCGGGCAACGAGGTGCCCGCACGGGTCTGACGAGGGGGCACACCCGCCCCTGACGCGACGAAGATCAGCTTTAGGGCACCGAGGGCCCGAGGCGAAAAGCGCGATTGGATCACCCCAAGGGTGGGAATCCATCCACGGTATCAAGCGTTGTAAGCCGTGGAGACCCACCCCTCACAATGGGGCCCTCAGGAGGCATTGAAACATGGGCGAGCGTGCACTTCGCGGTACCCGGCTCGGAGCCACCAGCTACGAGAACGACCGCAACACCGATCTGGCCCCGCGCCAGGAGGTGCCTTACACCTGCCCGAAGGGCCATCGCTTCGACGTGCCCCTTGCCGCGGAGGCGGAGATCCCGGCGACATGGGAGTGCCGCAGTTGCGGCGCCACCGCGCTAAGGGTGGATGCAGAGCAGCCTCAGCAGAAGAAGGCCAAGCCGCCGCGCACCCACTGGGACATGCTACTGGAGCGCCGAACGATCGAGGACCTCGAAGAGGTGCTCAACGAGCGTCTGGCGATCCTTCGGGCACAGCGGCGTAAGAGCGCCTGAACCAAACCTACCGGCGCCTTCGGACCACCTCAGGGTGGTTCCGGGGGCGCCATTTCCCTGCACGGGACCTGGTCCGGCCGTCGCCCGGAGGGCCGTTGCCCGGAGGTCCGGCCGTACCCCAGACGTCCGGCCGTACCCCAGACGTCCGGCCGTACCCCGGGGGTCTAGCCGTTGTCGGGAGTTCCGCCGTGCGGGCGCAGGGACGGCCGTCCGGGCGTGTCGCCGTAGGCGCCCGGACCTCGGCCGGCGGGGGTTTCGTCGTCGACCACCTGCCCGCTGACGACCCGGGAGCCGCCCCGCGGCGACTCGTCGCCCGCGCCCGGCCCGCCCTGCGGGAACATCATGCCGAAGGGCGACCCCGCGGCCATGACGCGCACGCGGCGGCCAAGGAACCAGCCGAGCCAGCGCCTCGCGATCGGCCGGGTGAACGGCAGGATGAGGAAGAACCCCGCGATGTCGCTGAGGAAGCCCGGGGTCACCAGCAGGGTGCCGCCGGCCACCACCAGGGCGCCGTCGACGAGCTCGCGGTCGGGCATGCGGCCGGAGTTGAGGGCCTCGCGCAGCGCCCGCCAGGCGCGCCGGCCCTCCAGCCGCACGAGCCAGGCCCCGAGCAGGCTGTCGAGAATCAGCAGGCCGACGGTCTGCCAGCCGCCGATCACCTGGCCGATCTGGATGAGCATCCAGATCTCCAGCACCGGCACGACCAGGAACGCTATGAACAGCAGCACACGCAGCATGGCTTCCCCCTCACCTCGCGAGGTACAACGCCCGGACCTGACCCGGTGGTTCCCTTCCGGGGCCACGTGTCCAACCTTCGGCGCGGTATCCCGGGCCGGCCCGGTGGAGCCGCTCCCCCGGGCCGGTCCGCTCGCGTGGGCGGGGTGCCCGCCTACGCCTGCCGCGGGCTCATGGCGTGGTCGGCCATCCGCATGGTGATGTCGAGCATCAGGCGCACGAGCAGGGACGCGCCGGCGGCTTCTACGACCGCGGGCAGGGCGATGAGGGCCAGAGGCCAGAGCGCGCGCAGCGCCCGGCCCAGGTCACCGCTTGGCAGCAGCTTGATCGTGATGGTCATGGCGGACCTCCTCCACCTTCGTGAGAGGACGCCCCGCGGGGGCACCGCACCGGTGCGAAGGCGGACGGGGGCCGGGGCTCGCCGCCCCGGACCGCATGGTCAGTTTCGCCGCGGCCGGTGGCGGGCGCGGGGTGTCAGGGAATGGGATCGGTGACTATGGCAGTCGCCGTCCATCGCGCCCACCTCCTTGCCTTCGCCTTGCCTTCGCCGCCTCGGCGCGTGCGCGCACATCCCGCGCACGCGGTCACGGACGGATGGTCACATGGATCGGCGGCACCCCTCATGTAAGAGTATTGGCACTGCGCGGCGTGATCCCGAATCCGGGAAGCCACTTGGGGTCACCCCTTAAGCCGGGGAGACCTGTCCTGGCCCTGGGCATCTCTCGATGTCGTGGGGTCAGTGGCCTGTATCCGCGCAGACGCCTCGCCGAACGAGGTGCCGCGTCTTCCAGGAAACCCGCTGCTCGGCGCCGCCGTCAAGCGGGGCCGCGAAAGATCTCCCTGCTCGGGCCGCGGGCCGTGCGGCCGGCCTCCAAGGCCGATCATGCCGGTGGGCGGAACACGGCTTGACCACGGGATTCGCGCCAGAGCCGTTCATCTCGGTCAGACCCAGACTTGTGTCGCTTGCCAGCCTGATGGGACCACCCAGTTGCCACGAGGAAGGGACCACCTGGTCGTGTAGTCGATCATAATGATCTCCCTCAGTTCGTCC
>NZ_JBEZFH010000248.1:0-10067 GCF_040649355.1 Sphaerisporangium sp. NPDC049002
GCAACCTGAAGGATCACGTGATGGCCGTCTTCATTTCACGACGCCACGCTGACTACCAGCGGAAACTCGTACACCACCCCCGTGGACGCAACCCGGCAACGACGGGGAGGGGGATCATCCCCGCGTGCGCGGGGTCGACTCGGAGTATCCGGCCCGGAAACCGATATCGGGGGGATCATCCCCGCGTGCGCGGGGTCGACCGGATGATGCCATTGGCTACGTCATCTCGGTACGGATCATCCCCGCGTGCGCGGGGTCGACCCAGACGAGACCGAACGCGCCGAACCGTCGATCGGATCATCCCCGCGTGCGCGGGGTCGACGCTTGTTGACCTGTGGGTTTGCCGGGCTGGGCCTCGTTTTTCATTTAGTTCGTTCCCGGATCACGCGCCGACCTTATACGACATACGACGATCGCTACTCCTTTGTCGGTGGCGACTTCTAGTGTTGCTGCCTGGTCGGCGATGCCGAGGAGGCGATCTTGGACGGTCATGAGCTCGGGTTCCTCAAAGATCCGGACGTAATTCGGCAGTTAGGTGTCTTATGGGGGAAATCGGCTGCGAAGGCAGCGGGGCGCATGAATCTGCTGATGTGCCACCTCCTAGATACAGCTGCGGTTTCTGAGCAGATCTGGGATCGATATCTTGCCCCGTCAACGAAGGCGCTGCTGGAGGAAGTGGCTGGAGGTCATGGGCGCGGGCGCCGGTTCTTCGCCTGGGTCTGTGGCGTTCATGACTGCGGGAAGGCGACCCCGGCATTCCAGCAGATGGACGAGGTTGGGGCGCAGGCCGTCCGGCAAGCAGGCCTAACGTGGATGGCCACGGGAGGCCAAGACTGGCGACATGACCGGGCTGGCGGGAAGCTCATCCGGGACGTGCTGCGCGGAGCCGGGTGGTCGGATGACCAGATTGCGTGGATATGGCCGTTGGTCGCCGGGCACCACGGAAAGTTTCCTTCTTCAGGAAGATTGACCGAACCTGTCCGTGCACGGGGTCATCTGCATGGCAAGGGCCTCGAATGGCGCCGGGTGCAGTCGGCGGTTGTCGAAGTCCTCACCCGCCAGCTGGGGTTCGACGGTCTGAAGGATGTTCAGCCTCTACGAGTGCCCAGCCGAGCCGATCAACTGCATCTGAGTGGTCTGGTGGTGATGGCCGACTGGATCGCCAGCGACGAACGTTATTTCCCGGGGGTGGATGATCTGCGGGACGTGAGCCTGGTGGCGTCCCGTGAGCGTGCCGCCGGGGCTTGGGAGAAGTTGGGGCTGCGGGGCGGCTGGGGCAAGCTTGAAGTTCCTGGGGCCAATGCCTTCCAAGACCGCTTTGGGGAGAAGCCGCGTCGTTCGCAGGTGATGGTGACAGACGCCGCTCGACGCATGGCCGGCCCGGGGCTTTTGATCTTCGAGGCGCCCATGGGTGAGGGCAAGACCAAGACCGCGCTGTTGGCGGCGGAGATCCTGGCTGGCCGGTTCGGAGCGGATGGGGTGTTCATCGGCATGCCGACCCAGGCGACCAGCGACCCGATTTTCTCCCAGGTACGCGCCTGGGCGGGAAAGGTGTCTCCTGGGCTGGGATCACAGGTGGCGCTGCTGCATGGCAAGCGTCGTTTCAACCGAGAATGGCAGGAGCTGCTGGAGGAGGTCGGAGATAGTCCTGATGACATTTATGGGACGGTCGACGAGGACGCTCTGTATGGATTTTCTTCGTCCAGCGCCGGAGAGGTCCCCGAGCGGCGTGCCCCCGCAGAATGGTTTCTGGGGAGCAAGCGTGGACTGTTGACTCCCCTGGTCGTGGGAACGATCGATCAATTGCTGTTCGCCGCGACCCGCACCAAGCACGTGATGCTGCGGATGGCCGGGCTCGCGGGGAAGATCGTGATTTTGGACGAGGTCCATGCGGCTGATGTCTACATGTCCCAGTTCTTGCTTGAGGGGTTGCGCTGGCTAGGACAGGCGCGTGTCCCGGTGGTGCTCCTGTCCGCGACCCTGTCGCCTACTCAGCGGCGTGCCCTGGTAGACGCCTATCTCGCGGGCGCTTCGTCACGCGAGGAGCCACCGGCACTTAACCTGTCCACCCCCCGGGGCTACCCGAACGTCACCGCGGTCTGGGTCGACGGTGCGGGGCCGCATGAACTCGTCGATGACCGTTCGTCCTGGCGAAAGGATCTCGACGTACGGGTCGAGGTGCTCACCGAGTCCCCTCATGCGAAATCCGAACCAGTAAGCAGCACGCATGCCGATGTCGTCGCGGTCCTAACCGAGCGTCTGAGAGATGGCGGGTGCGCCCTGGTGATCCGCAACACCGTCGAGCGCGCGCAAGACACCTACCAGGCGCTACGTGCTCACTTCGGAGAAGCTGACGTCTACCTCCTGCACGGCCGGTTGCATGCCGGCCATCGGGCAGACCGAACGCGGGAGGCTCTGGCCCGGCTCGGACCATCGACCCATCATCGCCCCCGCACCGTCCTCGTCGCTACGCAGATCGCAGAACAGTCGTTCGACGTCGATGCCGACCTCTTGATCACTGATCTGGCCCCGATCGACCTGCTTCTCCAGCGGATCGGCCGGCTCCATCGCCATGACGGTGTCCCGCGCCCCGCACGGCTCCGCGAACCCTGTGTCGTCATCACGGGAGTCGGCGCCTGCGACAAGGGTGCTCCTTGGATCCTCCCGGCCAGCGATGCGATCTACGGCCGCTATCTGCTGCTGCGAACGTCCGCGCTTGTACGCGCAGCCGACAACTCGCACTGGAAGATTCCCGGTCAGGTCCCCGATCTGGTCGCGGCCGTCTATGGCGATGAGGCGGTCGTCCCAGAAGCATGGGCACAGGCAGAAGCCGCGGCGTTCGCCACATGGGAAGCAGAGCAACGGGCTCGCGCCACAAGCGCCGAGAAGTTCCTGTTGACCCGCTTCAAAGAACACGAGAACAAAACCTTGGAGGGCCTGCACTACGCGGAGACAAAGGCAGATGAGGAGATCGTCCACGCCATCGTCCGCGACGGGGAGCCCAGCGTCGAGGTTGTCATCGTCCACAACGACGATGACGGATACACCTCCTGGACGGGCAGGCGTCTCGGCCCCAACGGCGAGGTGCCGGCCCACCTCGTCGACGAGGTTCTCGGCGGTACGGTGCGTCTTCCGGCGAAGCTCGCCGCGGCGGCCGAGGAGGAGCTCCAACCGTTGGCGGGCTGGCGGGGACATCCGTGGCTTCGCTACAGCCGAGCCCTGAAACTTGATACACAAAGCCAGGCGAGGCTCGATCGATTCAGGGTCCGCTACGACAACGACCTGGGGCTGGTCCTCGACAACCCCCAATAGCGATCGGGTTCGAAAGCCATCAGACTGCCTGCCCGGCGCAACGCGAGTGCTCAGCGACCGGCAGATCACGCGACCCCGTGAGGGTTCTCTGTGATTGTCAGTTGACGCTCGCAGAGGATCCGACTGGTGATCCCCGCGCGCGCGGGGCCGAAGGCGCAGACCGGGCGAATCGTTGGATCATCCCCGCATTGGCGAGGCCGATGGGCGACCGGCGCCACATGGCTGCCATTGTCAGTGAACCACTTTGAGGTGTGAACCGCGACCCGGCCTCGACTGGATCCTCTGACTTCCTGCGCGCGACGAAATGGGCCGCTTAAGATGCCCTCAGTATCGCGGAGCGCAACCCCAAACAGGACGCATCGTGTTCATCAATCGATGCGCCCGCAGCTGAAGGGAAGGAAGTAATGTCTGGTAAATCCCGTTCTTCGCGTCCCTCTCCACGCCGGTACCCGCCGGAGCTGAAGGACCAGGCTGTCCGGATGGTCCGGGAAAACATCGAAAGATCCGGAAAGCCCCATGGCACGATCGCTCAGGTGGCACGCCAGCTCGGTATCGGCCCGGGGACTGTGCGGAATTGGTGCCGGAATGGGGGGAGCGGAAGTTCCTGGTGGCGGGGGTCCGCGAGCGATGACGTTCGGCGCATCGCCGAACTGGAGCGCGAGGTGCGAGAACTGCGCAGGGACAACGAGATCCTCAAGGGGGCATCCACCTTCTTGGTGAGCCAGCTCAGTTCCGCAGCGACGCCGCGTTGATATCAGCAGAATCCACGGGCGGCCCTCTCGGGGGCACGCATGTCGGGTCGTGAAAATGGCAGTACGGCGATGGCGTCGTCGGATGGAGTCCGCGTCTCGCTTGCCGATGGCGTCGGTCTTCATCGCTTGAACACTCAGCTCCGCTCGTGAACGGATCGGCTGACGACCCTGAGCATTCGGTGCATGTATGCCCAAACCATGATATTCGGACCGTGAAATATTCGTGCGGCGGAAAACGTCGGTGCCCGCCTCTACGCTCACACCTGACTTTGTTATCTGGTAGCCACTCCCCCTGAGGCAGGCCATTATGAATCAGTTCGACCTGGCATCCGACGGATGGCTGCCGCTTCGGCGCCGGGATGATGGCGCTCTGCTTGAGGTGGGGATCGAGAGGGCTCTGGCAGAGGCGAACACGTTCACCGAACTGGTCGTCGAGCTTGCGACGCAGGTTCCCGCGCTGCTGAGGCAGGTTCTGCTGCCGATCGTCGCGGATGCCGTGGGCTTGCCTGCGGATCGAGCGGAGTGGCTAAAGCGTTTCGAAGCTGGGGCGTTCGATGAGACCGAGCGTGACCAGATCCAAAAATATCTGGCGGAACATGGCCCACGGTTCCATGCCTTCGGTGATACCCCGTTCGCCCAGGCAGGGGAGCTGGAGGCGGTGAGCGGGGAGACCAAGGGGGCGGGGCTGCTGGTGGCGACGGAGTTCACCGGCAACAACGTGCCGCTGTTCGGGTCGCGGACCGAGGCTGAGCCGCCTGCGTTGACGGCGGCTGAGGCGATGCAGTGGTTGGTTCACGCACACTGTTGGGACACGGCGGCGATCAAGACCGGTGCGAAAGGCGATGGCAAGGTCAAGGCCGGCAAGACGACGGGCAACCCCACGGGTCCGCTGGGTCAGCTCGGCGTTCTCGTCCCCACCGGCCGTACGTTGTATGAGACGCTGCTTTTGAACCTGCCCATCGGACCAAGGGGGGCGCTCGGCACCCCGCATTGGCGGCGTCCCCCGGCCGGTCCGGGCTGGGACCCCGACGGCTACCCGGACGGGTTCCTTGGTCTGTGGACGTGGCAGTCTCGCCGAATCCGCCTCATACCGGAACAGACGGCACAGGGTGTGCGTGTGAGGCGCGTGATTGTGGCAGCGGGGGACCGCATGCGAGAGCTCCCGGAGTGGGAGCCTCACACGGCGTGGAAGTACGACAAACCCGTCGGCAAGTCCAAGGCCGCCGACCGCAAACCACGTCGGCACGTCCAGGGGAAGGCGATCTGGCGCGGCTTGGAAGCGCTGCTGGCTGTCCATCAAAGTGACCTGGAAAGCGGCTCGGTCGAGACGAGCAGTCTGCTCAGGCAGGCCGCGGACCTCCGCTCGGATGGAACGCTCCCGGAGGATTACCCGTTGCGTGTCGAGGCTTTCGGGATTACCTATGGGACTCAGTCGGCCGTCTTCGACGACGTCTACCATGATCTGATCCCGTTGCCGGTGAACGCGCTGCAGGCGGACGCTGAGGTGTACGGCGTACTGGTGGAGATGACCAGTCAGGCAGAGCGGCTCTCCCGGGCGCTAAATCACCTCTCCGCCGATCTGCGACGAGCAGCAGGGCTGGATCCGATTCCATGGGATAAGGGCCAGCGCCCCGGAGAGCAGCTTCTCCACTTGCTGGACCCCGTTGTTCGCCGTGTTCTCGGTCATGCGAGCGGGCTCGATGACCAGCGGCTGGATGCGGTGTTGCTGGCCTGGGAGCAGGTCGCGTACCGGATCACGCGCGAGGTCGCCGACACGGTGTTCGCCGGGGTGCCGGAGTCGGTGTTCGCCGGTCGCCGGGCCGCTGGCGAGGCAGAGTCCGGTTCGCCTCCAGGTCTGGGGGACGCGGAGCGGCGGCTGCGGCGAAATCTATCCACCATCCTGCAGCGCGCCGCCGCCCAATGGCGTGCGGCCTGACGGGCACACCCGTGTATCCCCCCAATGGCTGATGGAGAGTGAACAACTCGATGGCGACCCGCTACTGGAATCGCGTGGCATCGGACGGGACCTGGTTGATGGACGCACGAACCCAGCGTCCGATCGGCCCGCCGCCTGGAGAGGACCTGGCGGCGATGCGCGCTGGACTCGGTCGGCAGTTCGGCGAGGTACCGAAACTGTGGCCGCACTACACCTGCGAGATCAATGATGAGCTGGCTCGACGCGGCGAGACGTCCTTCGAGCAGCGGGCCGAGCACGCGGCGCTCGCCCTGTACGGGCTGCATCAGCAGTCCAAGAGCGTCTCGATGCACCGGCCGGACGTCCGGCTCGGCAGGGCCCTGTCGCAGTTGCGCAACAGCGACAGGTTCAGCCCGAAGGCGATCGACGATCGGGTCGAAGCGGCTGCCACGACCACCACGTTCGATGCGCTGCTGATCCGCCTGCGGGGCCTGGTCGATCTGCTGCGCACCATCAATCAGCCTCTCGACTACGACCACCTGATGCGGCTCGTTCACGACTGGCAGTACGACGACGGTCGACGCGCCGCGCGCCGCCAATGGGCCATGGACTACCAGGTCTGGAAGCACAAGTCGGCGGGCGACGAGCCTTCGGCCGAATCCTGAAACACATCCCCCCTTTTCGAGATCAGCGGAGACAACGATGTCTAAGCGCCAGTACGTCGACATCCACATCATCCAGACGGTTCCCCCGGCTAACTTGAATCGGGATGACCAGGGCAATCCGAAGGACGCCAAGTTCGGCGGGGTACGCCGGGCCCGGGTCTCGTCCCAGGCTTGGAAGCGCGCCACCCGGCGCGCGTTCGATGCGAAGCTGCCCGAGGCCGACCAGAGCACCCGGACCAAGCGGATCGCTGGGCAACTGGCCGAGCGGGTCGTCCTGCGGACGGGTGTCGAGCCCGAATCCGCTCAGCGGATCGCCGGGGCGCTGCTGGAACCACTGGGTATCAAGGCCGGCAAGAAGGCAGGGAACACCGCATACTTGCTGTTCTTCGGCTACCAGCAGCTGGACGAGATCGTCGGTCTGATCGCCGACCAGGCCAAGGACCTGGCCGAACTGGACGATGAGCAGCTCAAGGCGGCGACGAAGGACCTAGCGGTCGCGGAGCGGCTGAAGACTGGCCACCCGATCGGCGTGGCCCTGTTCGGCCGGATGGTCGCCGACATCCCATCGCTGAATGTGGACGCGGCCACACAGGTAGCCCACGCCATCTCCACCCACGCGACCGAGATCGAGTCGGACTACTACACGGCCGTCGACGACGAGAACGAGGCTGACGAGTCCGGCGCCGGGATGCTCGGGAACATCGGCTTCAACGCCGCGACGCTCTACAGGTACGCCACGGTCGGCGTTCACCAGTTGGCAACCAACCTCGGCAGTGTCGAAGCCGCAATCGAGACAGTCACACGGTTCGCCGAGGCGTTCGCGTTGTCAATGCCGACCGGCCACATCAACTCCTTCGCCCACCGCACCCGGCCCAGCCTGGTCGCGGTCGTGGTTCGCGACGACCAGCCTGTCAACCTGGTGTCGGCCTTCGAACGTCCGGTCAGGGAGAGCGATGGGATCGCCGCCGCCTCAGCCGTGCGGCTGGCGAAGGAGTACGTGCGGTCCAGCAGGCAGTGGGGCGACGAGCCCACGCACGTCGCGGTCTCCCACGCCTTCGAGGACGACGTCCTCGCCGAGGCGTTCGGCGCCAACGAGACGTTCAGCGAACTGCTGTCCGGGCTGAACGACGCCCTGACCGCCTCGTGGAAGACGAACTGATGGCCGGACCCGACCCCGTCCAGGCCGTCCTGTTGCTGAGGCTGGCCGGGCCGATGCAGTCCTGGGGCGATCAGAGTGTGTTCAACCGACGCGACACACGGCCGCAGCCGACCAAGTCCGGAGTGATCGGACTGCTCGCCGCCGCCGCGGGTCACCCGCGTGAAGAGCCGCTCGGCGATCTACTCGGCCTGACCATGGGAGTCCGCGTCGATCAGGAGGGCACGCTGCTGCGGGACTACCACACCGTCAGCGACTACCAGGATCGGCCGCTGCCTCAGGCAGCCGTATCGGCCAAAGGCATTCAAAAGCCGACCTCACCCGCCAAGTACACGCATGTAACCCAGCGCTTCTACCTCCAGGACGCGGTGTTCGTCGCCGCCATCGCGGGGCCGGCACCATTGGTGCACTCCCTGGCCAACGCCGTCACTCACCCCGCGTTCCCCCTGGCGCTGGGCCGGCGCTCCTGCGTCCCTTCCCAGCCCATCCTGCTCGGGATCAAGAACGACTCGATTCTGGAAGCACTGACCAGCCAACCGTGGCAGGCAGGCGGCCGTGCCCGGGACGCGTTCGAAAGGAGACACGGACGGCTGGCGCGCATCGATCTGATGGTGACCGTTGAGGCGGCCGACGGGGATCAGGTTTTGCACGATGAGCCCGTGTCGTTTCACCCTCGTGATCGCCGCTACGCCACTCGTCGTGTCACGCATCTTTGGCGGTCGATCCCCACTGGTTTCCCCGACCCGGTCCCGCCTGCCGACGCCTCCCCGGCACACGATCCCTTCGCTCTGCTGGGCTGGTGACCTTCGATGAGCTATCTGTCTCGCATAAGGATCAACCCCCTGCGCGCCCAAAGCCGCGCCATGCTCGCCAGCCCCAGAGTCATGCACTCCTACATCTGTGCCGGAGTCCCTGGAACGCCTGACAGCGAGCGCATTCTCTGGCGACTGGACGCCGACAACCCATACCGCCCCCTGTTGTTCGTCCTCACACAGTCCAAACCCGATTGGGCTCACATCGTCGAAGCGGCGGGCTGGCCCGACGCAGACGGCGAGCACTTCGCCATCGCTGACTACGCGCCATTGCTCGCCCGGATCACCCCCGGCCGAGAATTCGCGTTCCGGCTGACCGCGAGCCCGGTCCAGAACACCAACCACCCCGATAAGCCGACCCCGGCTCAGGCCGCGCGCATCGCAGCCGGTGACCGCAGATCGTTCCGGCTAGCCCACCGCACCGCCAACGCCCAGCTCGGCTGGCTCCTGGACCGTACGGCGCGATGCGGCTTCGAGATCGCCATAGCCCGCACTGACCCCCCCATTCCCAGCCTCGCCGACGACAAAGCCGTGCCCGCCCCCGACGTCCGGCTCATCGCTAGGGACCGCCGCACGTTCACCAGGGGCGGCCGGGGCAAGCAGATCATCCTTCACACCGCGACCTTCGAGGGTCGGCTGCGCGTCACCGACAATGCTCTACTCACCAGCGCGCTGCTGGGGGGCATCGGCCCATCGAAGGCCTACGGGTGCGGACTGCTCACCCTCGCCCCACTGCCAACCGGTCAATGAGGTGAGATGGCCGACATCTGGTGGAAAGCCCACCCCCACGACCTGCACCGCGTCTCCGACCGTGTCTCCAGCGTCTACGTCGAGCGCAGTCATATCGACCGTGACGAGAACGCCGTGGTCATCATCAACAAGCGCGAGACCGTCCGCGTGCCCGCCGCGACGGTCGCTGTCATGTTGATGGGCCCGGGAAGCCGTGTCACCCACGGCGCGATCCGCCTGCTCGCCGACTCCGGCACCACCGTGTGCTGGGTCGGTGAACAGGGCGTCCGAATGTACGCCGCCGGGCTCGGCCCCGCTCGCGGTGCCGGGCTCCTACACCGCCAAGCCTGGCTCGTCACCCGCACCAAGGAGCGACTGAACGTCGCCCGCACCATGTACGGGATGCGCTTCCCCGGCGAGGACGTCTCCACCGCCACAATGCAGCAACTCCGCGGACGTGAAGGATCACGCATCCGAAAGCTCTACCAGGCGCATTCACAGCGCACCGGCGTGGCCTGGAACCGTCGCGAGTATCGCGCCGGCGACGCCCACGCCGCGGGTGACGACCTCAACCGGCTCCTATCAGCCGCCAATGCCGCCCTTTACGGCATCTGCCACGCCGTCATCGTCGCGGAACCTGTCAAACGTGTTGAGACATCAGGCTACTTGTGTGGTTTGTGGTGAAGCGCCGTCGTCTTGAGACGTGAGTGGTTTGTTGATCCACAC
>NZ_JBEZFH010000249.1:0-9983 GCF_040649355.1 Sphaerisporangium sp. NPDC049002
GCTTCTTTGGCTCCCCCCGCGCTCGCCGCGCGCGGGCCCCCCCCCCGGGCGGCGCGCCCCCTCCCCCCCCCCCCCCACCCCCACGACCTGGTCACCGGGTGCTGTGCGGGGTCTCGCGCGCGGGGGTCAGCCCACTCGGCAGGAGACCGCCGGCCAGGTCCAGTTCCCGTTGTGCTGGATCGTGAAGCCGAAGGTGTTTCCGCTGCCGTTGGGCCTCATCGTCATGACGTTGCCGGTGGAGTCCCACGTCGGGGATCCGTTCCAGGTGGCGATGATCTTCTGCGGGCTGCGTACCGTGACCGTGACGATCCAGGAGTTGCTGCCCGAGACCGCTACCGACAGGTTGAACCGGTCGCTCCACTGCTGACCCTGCGAGATCGTGGCCGTGCAGCTGCCACCGCCGGGGGGAGGGGTGACCGTGGGGGTCGGCGTAGGCGTCGGGTCGGTGCCACCGGTCGGGGCGACGGCCCGGCCGGTCGACGGCGAGATCATGCCGGCGCACAGGTTGCGGCTCGTCAGGTTCTGCACGATCTGGGGGATCGCGGCGATCGTGGTCGCGTACTGGTCGTGCATGAGGATGATCTGGCCGTTCTGCAGGGTGCTGGCGGCCTGGACGATCTGCGCGGTGCTCGCGCCGTTCCAGTCCTGGGAGTCGACGTCCCAGATGATCTCGGTGAGGCCGAGCTGCTGCTCGACCGACTTGAGCGTGGCGTTGGTCTCCCCGTACGGGGGGCGGAACAGCTTGGGCGCGGTTCCGGTGACCTGCTGGATGACCTGCTGGGTCCGCTGCAGTTCCGACTGGATCTGCGAACTGCTCATCTGGGTCAGGTGCGGGTGGGTCCAGCTGTGGTTCCCGATCCACATGCCGGCGTCCTGCTGTGCCTTGACCAGGGCCGTGTTGTTCTGGGCGTTCTGCCCGATGTTGAACAGGGTGGCCCGCACGCCGTTGGACTTCAGGGTGTTCAGCAGGGTGTTGGTGTTGCTCGGGTTGGGGCCGTCGTCGAAGGTCAGGCCGACGTATCCCGCGCTGCAGCTACCAGCGCTAAGCAGAGGCGTCAGGCCGCCCAGCGTGCTCGCGGCGTCGGCCGATGTCGGCAGCGTCAACGCGAAGGCCGCGCCGATGATGCCGACGGCGGCGATGACGATGGCGTTTCGGGTGAGTGAACGTCGTTTTTCGGCTCTGCCGGGGGGGACGGCATTGTCGATCATGTTGGTTCCTCCCGTGGAACACGTGATCGGGACATGGACGTACGCGCGGCATCGCCGCCCGCCGCGTCGGCACCGAGGCGCCGAACGGCGTTGAGCTGTGGTTATGCCGCTGGGAACCCGGGCGAAGGTTGGAGGATCTCGCCTGGGCCTCATTCTTCGGAGGTCGGCGAAATGTGTCAATATATTGCTGAAAAGTTTCGGGTGCATTAACCGTTTAAGTCGGCGTTAAGCTGCTGTAACGTGGATGAACTTTCCGAAACCTTTCGTAATTCACTCAGAGTGGCTAACGGCGTGATCACCAGGAGCCCGCCGAGCCCAAGTCTGAGTCCGAGCCCGTGTCCGTGTCCGAGCCGTGTCCGAGCCCGAGCCCGTGTACGTCCGGCCGTCCGGCCGTCCGGCAAAAGCAAACGGCCTCCCGGTCGTAGCCGGGAGGCCGTTCCGTATGCCAGGTGCCGCGCCCCGGGCGCACCACCCTGATGTGCCGCCGGGTGTCAGCCGCCGAAGGGGGGCGGGGTCCGGCGGGCCGCGTCGAGGTCGTCGGCGAAGCCGGCGTCGGCGGGCGTCAAACCGAGGGTGTCTGAGGCGACGGCGCCCGCCACATCGGGTACATGACCGGGCCGTCGGGCAGCCGGAGTAGTTCGGGCATGTCCACGTAGCCGTGCCGCAGGTACAGCCGGCGGCTGGCCTCGCTGCTCGCCTCAAGGTAGGCCGGCATCCCCTGGGCGTCGAGCCGCCGGTGGTGTTCCTCCAGCAGCAGGCTGCCGAGGCCCCGGCCGGTCCGTCCTCGTACCAGGGCGATGAACGCCAGGTAGTGGTGCGGCTCGTGCGGGTGCAGCTTGTCCATCTGCTCGCCGAGGACGCCGAAGCGTCCGGCGTGTTCCCCGGCGAAGGAGGCGATCTCCTCCTCCTGGCCGGGGATCTCGGGGAACGGCGCGGTGAACCAGACCGCGACCCCGGAGAGCTCGCCCGACTCGTGGATCCCGTAGACGGTGCCGTGGTCGAGCGCGTGGGCGGTGTGCATGGTGAAGAACCGCCGCTGGATCGGCAGCCGGTCCTCCACCGGCGGGATGAGCCAGCTCGTGATCTCATCGAGGCTGAACGTGTCGGCGATGATCTCGCCGGCCGCGTCCGCGGCCGTCAGCCGGGTGATCTCGGCCGTCACTTGGAGCCTCCGGTCACGGCCTGCGCGCCGAAGCCGATGTTGGCGTACACCTCCGGCCTGGTCACCTTCAGCACACGGCCCCACACGACGCCGAAGATGATCGCGACGACGAAGATGCCAGGCAGGATCCAGCGGATGAGCGAGTCGGGCGCGACCCCGAGGACCGTGTCGAAGTTGATCAGCGTCAGCCCGATGATCAGGCATAGCGCCAGGGCGGCCAGGGCCGGTGCGATGCGCGTCCGCCACGCCGTCTCCCCCGAGGGGTTGCGTGAGAAGTACACGATCACCGCGATCGAGGTGACGGTGAGCAGGGTCAGCAGCCCGAGGCCGCCGAAGGCGCCGAAGGTGAAGAACAGCTTCGTGACCGGGTCGAGCCCGAAGATCGCGTAGACGATGATCACGATCAGCCCGAGCGCCGTCTGCAGCACCGATCCGGCCACCGGAGCGCCGGTACGGGCCGAGGTCCGCCCGAACAGCGAGGGGATCACGTTCTCACGGCCCAGAGCGAAGATGTAGCGGGCCGTGGTGTTGTGGAAGGCGATCATGCAGGCGATGCTGCTCGTCACGAACAGCACGGAGCCGATGGTCGCGACGCCAGAGCCCAAGTGGGCGGACGCCTGGTCGAAGATCAGCGTGGGCCCCTGCTCGGTCGCCGCCTTGACGATTCCGCCCGGCCCTGGCGGTACCGTCTGCGCCCAGGCGGAGATCGCGTACAGGACCGCGATGATGGTGATGCCCAGGTAGGTGGCGATGGGCACGGTCCTGTTGCGGTCCTTGGACTCCTCGGCGAAGACCACCGACGACTCGATGCCGGCGAACCCGGCGACGACGGTGGCGAGCGCGGCGCCCACGCCGGGCACGAACAGCGAGCCGGGGGCGAAGCCCTCGAAGCTGATGCCGCTCGGGGCGGCGTTGAACAGGTCACCGATGTCGAACACCAGGACTACGGCGATCTCGCTGACCAGCAGGACAGAGAGGATCTTGCCGTTGACGTCCACCCGCAGCAGCCCGAGCAGGCCGGTCAGCGCCCACGCCACCAGCGCGATCACCCACCACGCGGGCGAGCCGCCGAACCAGTCGAGGAGAAGCGGTTCCGCGGCCGACCCGATGATGCCGTAGAGACCCAGTTGCAGCGCGTTGTAGGCCAGCAGCGCCACCCACGCGGTCGCCACCCCCTGCGTCCGGCCGAGCCCCTGGGCGGCATAGGCGTAGAAGGCGCCCGCGTTCACCACGTGCCTGGCCATCGTCACGTACCCGACGGCGAAGAGCGCGAAGATCGCGCCCAGCATCAGGAACGCGAACGGCACGCCGATGACGCCCGTCACCGCGTACGCCGTCGGGACCGAACCCGCGACGACCATCAGCGGTGCCGCCGCGGAGACCACGAAGAACACGACCGATGGGACGCCGAGCCGATCCTTGGCCAGCGCGGCGGAGACGGCACTGGGCCGTTGCTCTGTGAGGGACATCCGGAACTCCGAGAGATGGGGGGAGAGAGGGCACACCGAGGGCCTGCGACAGGCTCGCAAGATCGCCTACAGACGACGAACGGCGATGATATAGGCGATTTGTTAAATCTGTCATCGACGAAAGTACGGATCGTTAGAGGAACGACGTGTCCGGATTGCCCGATGGGCAAATATGTACGGGGAAGCCGCAATTCCGGTTAATGGGTTACACCCAGTTTTGGACAACCCGATAATGCACATTACGTCAAATCGGACACGGCGGAAGGCGGAACGGACGATGCGGCGCCGGCCGCCGGCATCCGCGACGGGTTGAACCGGCTGTCGCCCGAGCACCGCGCGATGCTGACGCCGCGCCACCTGGAAGGCCTGTACGGGCAGGCCGCGGGGCAGATGCTCGGCGTCCCGGCGGGCCGTACGGTTCCGGCTGTACCAGGCCCGCGAGAGTTTCCGGCGAGCATGGCGCACAGAGGGGAGCCCCGGCTCGGCGACATGCGCGGGCTTCCGGCTCCCGAGCAAGCGGCTCCTCGGCCCCCGGCCGACCGGCCTCGTCGACGTTGGCCTTTTCGTTACGCGGGTCGAGCGCGTCGCGCGCCGGGACTCCGGAGGCCGTCCGATGTGCCCGCATCACTGGTGCCGGCGCCTTCCGGGTTGAGCTGTCCCCGGCCTCGGCGGTGAACGAGCCGCTCCACGAGGCCGCAGGCCCGCCAGGAGTCGGGGTTTTCGGTGCGAACCGGGGCGTCGAGCGTTAGCGTCTTGGCCGCGGAACTGTGCCCAGCGGCGGACACGGTGCGCCGCCCATCAGGAAAGGCCGGTCAGGACCGTTGCGGGGAAAATCAATTTCCAGATCGTTGCTGGTTGCCGCAACCCTCCTTACCGCACTGATGGGGTGCGGGGAGACACCCGAGATCGCGGCCGGCGACCTTCCAGGGGAAGCGCACGACATCACGGGGGACGATGACCTGGGAGGGCCGGAATTCTTCGTCGCCAACCGCTCCGGGCGCGCGGTGGCCACATACGAGTCGGCAACAGGGAAGCGGCTCGACGAAATCGTCGCACCCAAGGGCCTGGAGATAGACCAGATCTCCAGTGTCGCACGAGGGGGATTCATCTTCTCCGCCACCGATGAAAGGAGGATTCCGCACTTCTTTCGTGCGGGCCTGGCGTCGGACGGCTCGGTGTCGCTGGTCAAGCCGTTGACGCTGCCGTACGGCTTCACCCCCGCGACGATCGCCATGGCGATGTCCTGGTCGGGCTCGAAGCTCGCCTACTTCGGGGGTTTCGGCGGCGACGGTTCCGCGGGAGCGCGTCTCACCGTCAGAGATCTGTCCAAAAGCAGGGTGTACGAATTCCCCTTGGCCCGGAAGACGAGTTCGTGGATATCGGAGATCTCCTGGGCATCGGACGAGAAGCACCTTGTCATGACCGTGCTGAGCCCGTGCGGGAACGCACCGCCGGACGGGGCGGCCTGCACGGGCGACGTAAGCGTGCGGGTCCTTGACAGCACCAGCACAGGCCTCGATATCAACGACGCGCCCGAGATAGCCAGGCATCCCGCTTGGGGAACCGCTACTCAAAACGGTCTCGCCTCGTACGTGAGTGGTTCTGCGGTTCTCGGCCCAGACGGATCCGCGGCCTATGTGCCCCTGTCGAGAACCGAAAAGGACGGGCACCGCTCCACTTTGGTACAGGAAATCAGTTCCCCAAGCGGCGAGCTCATCCGAGAGTTGGCACTCCGGCCGACGGTCAAGGACTCGATTCTGTCCTTGGCCATGGATGAGTCCGGCCGGTACCTCATCGCTCGATTCCCGGGGAGCCTGGAGCGCATCCGCCTGAGCGACGGCGCCCATGTCACCACCGTTCTGAACGACGGCGGCATCTCACAGGTCGCCTGGTAGGGCATCGGGGCGGGGATTCCCAGCGAGCCGCAACGGGTGATTCACACCGCTTCGCCGGTAAGGGGTTCTCAAGGGCGGTCATGTGCGATAGAAGATCATTTGCATCTACTGTCTCTTCTTGAGGTGTATGTGAAGAAGCTCCTGCGACTTCTCGCGGCCCCGCTGTTCGCCGCGACACTCGCCCTCACCGCCTTCACCAGCCCAGCCCGCGCGGACACGCCTGAGAGCGATGCCGAACTCGCCCTCCAGTGGCAGACCGCGTGGGACACCTACAAGTTCTACGACACCGCGCCTCCCGTTCCCGGGGTGGGGCGGAGCCGGGACACGGCCCAGATCTCGATCCAGATCAACGCTCCCGTGCAACGCGTCTTCGCCAAGTATTCGATCATCAGCAACCACATCGGCAGGGCCGCGTTCCTGAAGCGCGTCGTCACCCACAAGGAGTGGTGCCGGCGCGACATCCGCTACATCAACTTCACGGCGATCGAGGACATCCCGTACCAGGGAACGATCGTCACCAGCAAGACGCACGCGCAACAGCGCATTCACCAGGAGGACCTCTACTACGAGACGGACACCTGGTCGGAGCCCAACGTCGTCACCCACCAGAAGATCGTCTTCAAGAAGCTGCCCGGCGGGACGACCCAGGTCACCGAGCACCTCACCTTCGAAGCCGACGCCTCGCTGATCGACTTCGTCGTCACGAACGGCGTCGCCTCCCACCAGCAGACGCAAGCGGGACTCAAGGCCGCGATCGAGACCGGCGCGCTCTGATCCATGGCGCGGGCGGGGCTCGCCTTCCGGCACGCCCCGCCCGCGCGATGATCCCCCGCGCCTAGGGTTGCTGGGAGATCCGGAACGACTGCGCGGGCGTGCCGTCGCAGGTGCGCTGTACCAGCTGGACGGAGTCGGCCGTTGAGGCGCCCGGCACGCTCAGGCACTTCGCGCTGAGGCGGCTGACGAAGTGGTAGTAGCCGCCGCCCTCGGACAGCGCCTGCCACTGCTGGTTGTTGCCGCCGCCGTACGTCCACAGCTGAAGAGGGGCGCCGTCGGCCGTGGACACACCGGTCACGTCGATCACCTGGGCGCTGTTGTTGCGGTTGTTCATCCGCGCGAAGCCGTTACTGGTCGGCTGGACCTGGAACTGCTGGGCGAAGGTGCCGTTGCAGGTGTACTGCTGGATCGCGGTGCCGTTCGACGAGGCCGCCGCCCGGGCGTCCACGCATTTCCCGTTCCCGCGATTGGCGAGGCTGTACCAGGCCGTCGGGGAGATGGTGTCCGACGGCGGCGGAGTGCCCGCTCCGCCCAGCCACAGCAGGCCGTCGATGACGAACCGGTTCTGCACCTCGCTGGCGAATGTGGAGGACAGCCCGGTGTTGGTGTCGTAGTTCATCGCGTTGTGGCCGAAGTTCGCGTACAGCATCTTGTAGTTCTTGTTCGTCCACATGATGGGGTAGTAGCCGCTGTACCACGACTGGTTGGGATCTGTCCCGACGGGGAAACTCGACGGGTCGATGGACGCCAGGATATTGATGTCCGGGTTCTTCCTCAGGTCGTTGTTCCAGCTGTACCACTCGCTGACCGAGGACGTGAAGGTGGCCGGCAGCCGTCCGGTCGAGGGATGGGTCGCGTTCTCCGTGCGCAGGACGACCGAGGTGGGTCCCCAGGTGTTGGACCTGAAGGCCCCGGTGCCCAGGAACTGGTTGTGATACCAGGGCCAGGTCTGGGGATCGGTGTTGAACGCGGACACGTGGAATCCCATCCACGCTCCGCCGTTGCGCATGTACTGCTCGAACGCCGATCGCTGAGCGGCGGTCTGGGGAAGGTCGTCCAGGAACAGCACCACCTGGTACTGCTGAAGGTTGCCGGCGTTCAGTTGGTCCCAGTTGTTGGTGGCGGTATAGGAGAAGTTGTTCTGCGCTGCCACCTGCGGGAACCACCGGTTGGCCTCTTGCACGAAGTTGATGTGGGCCGCGTCCCAGGTGCCGTTGTAGAAGGCGAGCACCTTGAAGCTCGGGGCGATCGCCGCCTGTGCGCCACCGGCGGCCGGGATGACAGTGAGGCCGAATACTACGGCGAACAAGGCGAGCAGCCACGTCCGTGCCCGGGCCGCGTCCGCCATGGTGCTCCTGGTCATACGCGTGTTCCTCTATCTTTCGACAACGACGGTTCCACTCGCAGGCACAGCGATGACCAGGCATTCCGCACTTCGGCATGCCTTCAGATCATTCTTTATGACTTAATTGAAATCATGTTAAATGTCGCTGTCAAGGGCGCCGGTGGGCTGGACAGAGGCCGGTCCCGAAACTCTTCGCGGGCTCCGTGCGTTCCTCATGTCAACGGGCCCGATTGGACCGGTGGACTCCGCTCGCTCCCCATCGGGCTCCCGAGCAGAGGACGAGAGCCAATGATCCCTGAGCCGACCATCCCACGGCCGGAGCACGAGCGGCAGCACGTCCAGGCCATGGCGTCCGTCGGCGAACTGCGCTATCCCGCCGGGTCGCTGGTGCTGCTCGCGGGCCTGCCAGGAGCCGGCAAGAGCACGCTGCTCGCCCGCCTGTACGGACTGAAAGGTGACGAGACGGAGCCTGTGGTGGCCGGAGGCGTGCGGGTGATCGACTCCCGCCAGGCGCGCAACTGGTGGGCGCGCTACCTCGGGCCGGTCCCCACGCGGGCCCGTACCCCCATCGTGCACGCCACCCATGTGTCGCGTATCGCGCGCGCGGTGCTGCGCGGGCACGCCGTCGTCGCGCACACCAGGGGCACCTGGCCGCACATCCTGTACGGCTTCGCCTGGCTCGCCCGGCGTCGTGGCGCCGCCATGCACGTGATCCTCCTCGACATCCCGCCGCAGACGGCCCGTGCCGGGCAGTACTCACGCGGGCGGGTCGTCACCGCGGCCACCTTCGCCCGGCACTGCCGCCGCTGGCACGTGCTCATCGGAAGCGCCCGCGCCCACGGCCTCCCCTCGGCCGCCGGCGTCACCGTCCTCGACCGCCCCGCCGCCGACCGGCTGACCAGGATCCGCTTTGACGCCACGCGTTCGAAAAGGCCTTGACCGTCATCCTTGATCCGCTTTCCAGCGGAGCACTCCTCATGCCACGTCTGAAGCTTGCGCACCCTCATCAAACGCAATCCCACCGATCGCAGTGCGAGAACCTCAGGCTAGCCCGTCGGCTTACTTCTGGTGCGGTTGTGACGGAAAGACTAGTCAGGTCGGCATTTAGTTGTCCGTCTCGGGCTATTTGTTCAGCGCAGGTCAACGAAAAACCTCATATGGGCGTCGTGCCAAGCTCTCATGGCTAAAGATTAGGGTTCGTCGGATCGAGAGTGAAAGCCGACGGACTCCTGCGTGAGCAGACGGCGCGGGATCTGCGCGAGGCGCACCCATCCATAGGGGCAATATCTTCCGGCGGCAAGACCAGGTGGATCTGGTTGTGAAGGGACTCGGGCGCCGTGTGGATCGGGTGCGTCCATCCTTAGGCGGCCCGTTGGCTGTTCTTTTATCATCAAAGGTGCCTATATGTGCTTTTAGTGCAATTTAGTGCGTCAAAGAATCTGTCAAGTCTTCACGATGGCTGCTCTCTGCGTCGGATTTGACCCGATCCGGGTGGAGTCCCGGAACCGAATCGGGGATACGTATCGGCGCCAATGACGATTTCTGTCGTCTTCAAATCGGGAAACGGGAAACACCGGCATCGCCCTTGTCCGTTCGACGTCGGCTGCCGCACTGTTGCAAGCGGTGGCTCACAGCTGTTCGGACTCACAGTGACGGAGGTCCACGTGGTTCAACGGCTGGTTCAGTTCGGAGCAGAACTTCGCCGTCGGCGTCTCGCCGCCGGCCTCACCCTTACCGAATTCGCCCAGCTCGTGCATTACAGCAAGGGTCAGCTGAGCAAGGTCGAGACGGGTGCCAAGGCACCGAGCCGCGAGCTGGCTCGACTCTGCGACGCCACGCTCGACGCCGGAGGCACGTTCACCGCCATGGTGCGCGAAGGTCCTTCCGGAGAAGACCCCACCGAGGCAAGTACAGGAGATGAGGAGGTGTGGCTGATGCAGTTATCCGCGAACGGGGGGAGTTGGTTCCACCCCGTTGGCCGACGGCAGGTGATCATAGCGGGCGCCGCCTCGATGGCGGGAATGAGCATCGGCATGTCGCTTGCCAGCCTGATGGGACCACCCAGTTGCCACGAGGAAGGGACCACCTGGTCGTGTAGTCGATCATAATGATCTCCCTCAGTTCGTCCC
>NZ_JBEZFH010000250.1:0-9827 GCF_040649355.1 Sphaerisporangium sp. NPDC049002
TGCCCCCGCAGGGATGGAAGATTCACATCTCCTCCTGCCTGGACGACGCGGAGAAGACGCTGCCCAGCGGAGCCGGCCACGCCGTCACGAGGAACGCGACTCCGTCTCCCCTGTCACTCACCTCGCTCACCTCGTCGCTCGCGTCGTCTCTCGCGTCGACCGGCGTCGTCCAGCACGTGGCCGCCCGCAGCGGGGCCGAGCAGCGCCGGGTGCTCGGCTACTGGACCGCCCGGCGCATGGCGCGGGCGCTGCCCGCCGGGGTGCCGAGCGCCGTCGCGAAGATCGGCGAGCTGGCGTCCGGCGTCCGGCGGCCCTCGGCGGTCCCGGCCTCCTCCGCCTCGGGCGCGAGCGCCCCCGGCGTGAACATCAGCGGCGCGCGATGGGCCGCCGGAGGCGCGGTGAGACGCACCACCGGCCGGGTGTTCCTCACGCTGCGCGGCCTCGACTACGTCTGCTCGGCGAGCTCTGTCAGGAGCCGCAACCTGGACGTCGTCGTCACCGCCGGGCACTGCGCTAAGGACGGCTCGGGCCCCTGGGCCGAGAACTGGACCTTCGTGCCGGCCTACGAGCCGGGGCGGCAGCCGTACGGGGTGTTCACGGCCCGGCGGATGCTCGTCCCCGAGCCCTGGTCAGAGAGCGGCGACGACAGCTACGACGTGGGCATGATCGCGGTCAACCCCTCAGGCGGGCTCCACCTGAACGAGGCGGTCGGCGGCCAGGAGATCGGGTTCGGTGTGCCGCGTGGCGGGCGCGCCTTCGGGTTCGGCTTCCCCGCGGACCCGCCCTACGACGGGAGGCACCTGATCTACTGCGCGGGCGACCTCCACCACGACCCGCACGGCCAGACCCGCGACCAGGGCATGAGGTGCGACCTCACGGCCGGGTCGAGCGGCGGCCCGTGGCTGAGCTCCTTCGATCCCGAGACCGGCCAGGGGGTCGTGACGTCGGTCAGCAGCTTCAAGTACAGCGACGACGACGGCACGATGTACGGCCCCTACTTCGGCGACCAGGCCAGGCGGCTGTTCGACCTCGCCCAGCGCGCGTGACCCGGCCCGGCCGGCCAAGACACGGCCGGCCGGGACCACGGCCTCCTAAAGGGTCAGGCCGGTGAGGACCATGACCTTCTCGTAGGTGAAGTCCTCCATGGCCGAGCGCAGGCCCTCGCGGCCGATGCCCGACTCCTTGACGCCGCCGTAGGGCATCTGGTCGGCGCGGTACGACGGCACGTCGCCGATGATGACCCCGCCGACCTCCAGTTCCTTGCCGGCGCGGAAGGCGATGCCGAGGTCGCGCGTGAACACGCCGGCCTGCAGTCCGTACTTGGAGTCGTTGACGGCGGCGAACGCCTCGTCCACCGAGGAGACCGGCTGGATGACCAGCACCGGGCCGAACACCTCCTCGCGGATGACCTTGGCGTCGCCGGGCACCTCCGCGAGCACGGTGGGCGCGACGGTGGCGCCGTCCCTGCCGCCTCCGGCGAGCAACCGGGCCCCGCCGGCCACGGCCTCGGCCACCCACCGCTCCACGCGCTCGGCGGCGTCGACCGACACCAGCGGCCCGACCTGCGTCTTGTCGTCGGCCGGGTCGCCGACGACAAGGCTCTCGACGGCGGCGACGAGCTTGGAGGTGAACGCCTCGACGACGGACTCCTCGACGATCACCCGCTGGACGGCGATGCAGCTCTGACCGGCCTGGTAGTTGGAGAACAGCGCGATGCGCGTGGCCGCCCAGTCGAGGTCGGCGTCGGCGAGCACGACCGCGGCGGCGTTGCCGCCGAGCTCCAGGGTGACGTGCTTGCGTGGCACCTGGTCCTTGATGGCGTACCCGACGGGCCCGGAGCCGGTGAACGACACGACCGGCAGACGCGGGTCCTCGACCAGCGCGCCCGCGCGGTCGTTCGGCACCGGCAGCACTGAGAACATGCCCGCGGGGAGGGCCGTCTCGGCGAGGATCTCGCCGAGCAGCAGCGACGAGAGCGGGGTCGCGGGGGCGGGCTTGACGATCACCGGCGCGCCGACCGCGATGGCCGGGGCGACCTTGTGTGCCACCAGGTTGAGCGGGAAGTTGAAGGGCGTGACGGCCAGCACCGGCCCGTAAGGCTGGCGCGACAGGTAGGCGAGGCGACCCTCGGCGGGGGCCTCGGTGTCGAGCCGCTGGACGTCGCCGCTGAAGCGCCTGGTCTCCTCGGCGGCGAAGCGGAAGGTCGCGACCGCGCGGCCGACCTCGCCGCGCGCCCAGAAGATCGGCTTGCCGTTCTCCGCGCTGATCAGCCGGGCGATCTCCTCGGCGCGCTCGGACAGTCGCCGCGAGACGTGGGCCAGCGCCTCCGCGCGCACGTGGATCGGCAGGGCGGCGGCCTCCTTGCGCACCGCGTGCGCGGCCGCCACGGCCTGCTCCACCTGATCGGGGGACGGCACGGAGGCGATGCCGACGACCCGGCCGTCATGGGGGTTGGTCACCGTGAGCTCGGCGTCGCCCGTGGCGGGCGAACCGGAGAGCCAGAAGGGGCGTACGTCCATGTCCCCGACCGTATGCCACCAGGTCGCCGGGGGCGCTACTCCAGTACGGACAAGCGGCGGCCCCGACCGCTACATTCCGCATAAGGAACGTATTTTCCCCTTTCCATAACGGACATGCCGCAATTTCAGGATTTTTTCTGTCGCATGACGGTTTGAAGGACTCCGCACGTGGTTAAGTCACCATGCGGGTCCGCGTGGGATCCTTTGGGGAGAAGGGGCTAGGTAGCTCATGGGTTCGCCGGCGCCGCTTGGCCTCCAAGGGGCGTACGCGTTGGGGAGCCAGACCTCCCAGGACGAACTGCGCGCCCGTCTCATCAACGTGGCGGGAGACCTGCTCCTCACCGACGGTCCCGACAGCCTCACCGTGCGGCGCATCGCCGCCGAGGCGGGCTGCTCGACCACGGTCGTGTACACCACGTTCGGCAACAAGGAAGGTCTGGCCGAGGCGCTGTACCTGGAGGGCTTCGAGCGCTTCCGGCGCAGGCTCGCGGCGGTTCCCCGCCACCCCGACCCCCTGGAGTACCTCACCTCCCTCGGCCCGGCGTACCGCGAGGCCTGCCTGGCCGAGCCCGGCTACTACAGCGTGATGTTCGAGAAGGCGATCCCGGGCTTCGAGCCGAGCGAGCGGGCACGCACGCTGGCGAGGGCCGCGGTCAACGTCCTCGACCGGGCCATCGCCGACTGCATCTCCGCCGGCTACCTGGTGCCCACCCAGCCCCGCAAGATCGCCGACTGCCTGTGGGCGGCGGCCCAGGGCGCCGTCAGCCTCGAACGCGCCGGCCATCTCAGGGACGACGGCGTCTACTTGTCCGTCACCCTGGCCGCCATCAGCCGTTACCTGGTGAGCAAGGACTCCATCCCGGTGAACTTCTAGCGGCCCTGCGGGCCGGTGGCGCCGCTCACCGACAGGGCCATCCACAGCTCGGCACGTGAGGCCGGGTCGTCCAGGTCGCGTCCGAGCAGTTCGCCTACCCGCCGCATGCGGTAGCGAAGGGTGTGCCGGTGGATGCCGAGCCGCTGCGCGGCGGCGTCCCAGTGGCCGTTGCACGCGAGGTACGCCCGCAGTGACTCCACCAGATCGGCGCGCGAGCCGTACTCCCTGAGCGGGGCGAGCAGCGAGGTGGAGAAGGCCGACAGCGCGGCCGGATCGACCAGCGACAGCAGCCCCTGACCGGCGAGGTCGGCGAACCGCATGACCGGAGCGGCCGAGGCGAGGGCACGCTCGGCCTGGTCGAGGCCGGTGGCCAGCTCCGACAGCTCGACCGGCCCGCTCACCCCCGCCCGCCCTGCCCCGGCGGCCATCTCGGCGAGGCGATCGGCCTCCTCCAACGCGGCCAGGACGACCACGCGCGTTCCCCAGGGAGCCGTGAAGCCCGGCAGCGTGTCCTGGAGCGCCTCGGCGTCGCGTGGCTCGCAGGCCAGCACCACGACGGGCCCGGCGGGCAGCTCGCCGCCGACCGCGTCAAGGATCCCCTCGGCGGCCTGCCGGTCCCCGGCCAGCAGCAGGCGCAGCACCGCGGAACGCACCCGCCGCACGGCGGCGAGCTGGTCCCTGCCCTGTTCGAGGGAGAGGGTGAGCAGCGAGTTCGCGGTGTTGACGACCGTGTGCCCGACGGGCGAGAACGGCCGGTCCGACCCGACGGCGAAGAAGCCCCTGATGCGCCGCTGGTCCCCCAGCGGCTGCACGATGACGTGCTCGTACGGCCCGGAAAGCGCGAGGCTGGCGGGCGAGCCTGTGGCCCGGAGCCGGCCGAGCTCCCGCCCGGCCAGGTGGGTGCCCTCGACGGCCCCGGCGCCCGCCGCGTGGATCAGCGTTCCCGCCTCGTCCAGCAGCACGGCCCAGCCGTGGATCTCCCTGGCCAGCCGCTCGACCACCGCTCCCATGCCATCGGCCTGGAGCGCGGCGCGCGTCAGCCGGCCCTGCGCGGCGAAGGCGTTGCTGAGCTCGTCGTACCGCTCGGCGGCGAGCAGCTCGCTGACGGCCTTGCCGATCGCGATGAACGGCGTCTCCCTGGGCACCTCGACCAGGGGGAGCCCGGCGCCGGCCGCGGCCTCGGTGAACTCGGGCGGCACGCTGTCGTGCCCGAGCCCGACGCCGAACCCGAGCCCGGCCACCCCCCGGGCGACGAGCCGGGAGATGTACGGCCGGGCGTCCCGCGCTCCGAGCCGCATCCCTGTGGTCAGCACCAGCTCGTCGCCCTCCAGGAAGGGCGTGGGATCCTCAAGCTCACTGACGGCCACCCAGCGCACCGGCCGGTCCATCGCGCCCTCCCCGGCGCGCACCCGCAGGCGCAGCGGCGCCAGGGCCACCACACGCCGTAAGGTCGGAGCCATTCCAGCCCCCAGAACAGTCGTTACTTGTACATCCTGGACAAGCAGGATGGCCATATTGTGCCATGTCGCCAGGTCGGCACCCGGGCGCGGTGGCCGTAGCGTCGCAGACATGAGCATCGACCGTGACGTACACGAGCAGCCGGGCGCAGCCGGGCACCAGCCCATCACGCGAGGCGGTCCCTCGCTTCCGCAGGAGCGCCGCCTGGTCACCGAGATCCCCGGCCCGAAGTCGCGGGAGATGTTCGCGCGCAAGCTGTCGGCCGTCCCGCCGGGCATCGGCACCACGCTGCCGGTCTTCGTGACCCACGCGGGCGGCGGCGTGGTCGTGGACGCGGACGGCAACTCGCTCATCGACTTCGGCTCCGGCATCGCGGTGACCACCGTGGGCAACGCCGCGCCGCGCGTGGTCGAGCGGGTCCAGCGGCAGGTCGCCGACTTCACCCACACCTGTTTCATGGTCACGCCGTACGAGTCGTACGTCGAGGTCTGCGAGAAGCTCAACCGGCTCACCCCCGGTGACCACGAGAAGCGCTCGTTCCTGGTCAACTCGGGCGCGGAGGCCGTGGAGAACGCCGTCAAGGTGGCCAGGCACGCGACCGGCCGCCAGGCCGTCGTGGTGTTCGACCACGGCTACCACGGCCGCACGCTGCTGACCATGACCCTGACGGCGAAGAACATGCCGTACAAGCACCGCTTCGGCCCGTACGCCCCCGAGGTGTACCGGATGCCCATGGCGTACCCCTTCCGGTGGCCGACCGGGCCCGAGAACTGCGCCGAGGAGGCCGCGGCGCAGGCCATCGACATGATCAACAAGCAGATCGGCGCGGAGAACGTCGCGGCCATCGTGATCGAGCCGATCCAGGGCGAGGGCGGCTTCATCGAGCCTGCCCGCGGCTTCCTGCCCGCCATGGTGGAGTACGCGAGGGCCAACGGCATCGTCTTCATCGCGGACGAGGTGCAGACCGGTTTCGCCCGTACGGGCCGGCTGTTCGCCTGCGAGGACGAGGGCATCGTGCCCGACATCATCTGCACGGCCAAGGGCATCGCGGGAGGCCTGCCCCTCGCGGCCGTGACCGGCAGGGCCGAACTGCTCGACGCCGTCCACGTCGGCGGCCTCGGCGGCACCTACGGCGGCAACCCGCTGGCCTGCGAGGCCGCGCTGGCCGTGCTCGACACCATCGAGGCCGACAACCTCGTCGAGCGGGCCAGGGAGATCGGGGACCTCATGCTGCCCCGGCTCCGGGCGCTCGCCGAGCGCTTCGACGTCATCGGCGACGTCCGGGGACGCGGCGCGATGATCGCGATCGAGCTGGTCGTGCCCGGCTCCAAGGAGCCGGACGCGGCGCTCACCGGAGAGATCGTCAAGCGGTGCCACGCGGAGGGGCTGGTCGTGCTGACGGCGGGCACCTACGGCAACGTGCTGCGCTTCCTGCCGCCGCTCTCCATCCCCGACAACCTGCTGGAAGAGGGCCTGTCCATCCTGGAGAAGGCCATCTCGTCCGTTTAGGAGCATCACAAAAGGGGCACCCGGCTTGCTGCTGGGTGCCCCTTTTGTTGTTATACGGCGCGCCCGATGCCGGCGATTTAACCCGTCCTTGACATCGGCCTAGTCGATCACAGGCGGTAATGGGGCTATAACGGTTCGGGTACGAGACACTCGATCATCAACAGGAGCGTGATGAGCTGGGATCCGACCGGAGCGGCACGGCTCAACCTGACGTTCGACCCTGAAGATCTCACCGGCCCGCAGCGCGACGGGGACGCCTGCGTGGTCTGTCACAAGAAATGGCCTCGACCTCGGGTCCGTGTCGGCAGACTTCCCGACGACGCCCCCGTCATGGCCTGCGAGGAGTGCGCCGAGGCGCTGCTCCCCGCGACCCCCGCGCCCAGGCACAAACCCTCGGCCAGGAGAGCCACGCTCCCCTGAGCAGGGCACCGGCGGGCGACCCACCTCATCCAGGCGGGTCGCCGCCGTGCCGGTCGACCGGGGTCACTGCTCGCGCATGCCCCAGGGCGAGCCGTACTCGTTCAGCAGGTCGAGGAACGGCACGGGGTCGAAGGCCTCGGGGCCGAGCACGCCCTCGCCCTTCCAGGCCCCGCGCGCGAGCAGTTCCAGGGCGACGACGGGATGGACCGCCGTCTGCCACACGACGGCCTGCGAGTCGTACTCGCGCATCGACCACTCGTTGTCGACCACGTGGTACAGGTAGACCTCGCGCGGCCGGCCGTCCTTGCCGGTGCCCTTGATCCACGTGCCGGCGCAGGTCTTGCCGCGCATGCGCCCGCCGAGCGTCGCCGGGTCGGGGAGGGAGGCGGCCACGACGTCGCGCGGCGAGACCTCCATGCCCTTGACCTTCACGGGGTCGGTGGAGTCGAGGCCGAGCTTGTGGAGCGTCCTGAGGACGTCGATGAACTCCTCTCCGAGGCCGTACTTGAACGTCACCCGCCGGGCGTTCACCCAGCGCGGGACCAGCAGCACCTCCTCGTGCTCGACGTTGACGCACTCCACCGGGCCGATGCCCTCGGGGAAGTCGAAGACCTCCGGCTCGCTGAACGGCTCGGTGGTGTGCCAGTCGCCGTCCTCCCAGACGACGGGCGGGTTGAGGCACTCCTCGATGGTGGTCCAGATCGAGAACGTGGGCGCGAAGGACTCCTCCCCGTCCGGGCCCTCGACCACCAGGTTCGCCCCGTCGCGGATGCCGACCTCGTCGATGGTCTCGAAGAGGTGGTCGGCCGCGTACCTGGCGAAGACGTCGGCGAGGCCGGGCTCGACCCCCATGCCGACCAGGGCGACCCGCCCCTTGGCCCGCCACTCGGGCGACATCGCGAACTGCTCGTCGCCGAGCTTGACGCCCGTCAGCTCGTACGGCCGGGAGGGGTGCGGCGTGGACAGGGACATCGCCATGTCGAGGTAGTGCGCGCCCGCGTTCAGCGCGGCGCGGAACAGGGGCATGTCGAACCGGGGGTCCACGGCGTTGAAGAGGACGTCGCAGTCGTGCTCGCGGAGTGCCGCCTCCACCGCGCCCTGGTCGGAGGCGTCGAGGCCGATGGCGCTGAACCGCGCGTCACCCTGCCCGGACGCGGCCTGGAGCGTGACCTGTTTGGAGACCACGGCCTCGGCACGTGAGCGGTCATAGTCGGCGACGACGATGTGTTCGAAGAAGTCTCGGCGGGCGGCGATCGGGACCACGGCGGAACCGACGCCACCGGCGCCTACAAGCAGGATACGCATGCAGCGACCGTACCAATTGACTGGTCGACCATTCAATATGGGAGCGCTGGAAAACCGGTCTTCCTCCACGGAATCCGTTGCGAGGCCCACCTTCGCCTGGCGAGAACGATGGCCGACGACCGCCGAGGCTTCGGATCGGCGACGGGCCCTTGGCAGGCCGGTGAGGCAGAAGGGGACGCTCCTGAGCTGGGGGGGCAGCAACTGGCAGGCACCACCCAGCGGGGGACGGGTGCTCCCAGGGCATCTCACGCCCGGTTGAAGATCACCCGGCTAGCGCACGAGCTGCTGCCACCTCGTGGCCCACTCGGCGTAGTCGGTGCATTCCCCGTCCCGGCCTCCGCAGTCCCTCACCGGACGGACGGCGAAGCTGATCTTCTCGGTCCACGCCCGGTCCTTCACCCGGTAGGCGTCGCACACCCTCCTGGCCCGTTCGGCGTGGACGTACTTCTGGGAGACGTCGCCCCGGTAGCCGCACGCCGAGGGGTTGGCGGGGGCGAGGCCGGTCCACACGGCCGCCTGCTGCTGCGCCTCGGGCGAGCTGATCCAGTCGAGCCACCTGTAGGCGCAGTTCGGCGCGGCCGCCTGCGTGGAGAGCATCCAGGAGTCCACCCAGCCGGTCGTGGGTTCGCCGCCCACCGCCTTCACCGGCCGTCCGGCCCGGCGCAGGACGTCGAGCTGGTACGGCAGCGCGCGCCCGAGCCGCACGGACGCCCCGGCGAAGCCCTGCAGCGCGTCGATCGGATCCTTCCAGTACGAACGCTCGTGGCCGTGCCGCTCGCCGATGAGGGCGACCGCCGCGTCGAGCTGGGCCGGGGTGAGCTCGAACGGATCCTTGACGCCCAGGGCGGGCCGCCGCTTCTTCAGCGCGAGGGCCGCGTCGGCGATCGAGAGCGGGCTGTCCCTGAGCATGACGGGGCCACGGTTCGCGTAGAGCGCGTCCCCCCTGGCCGGGCGCGCCCTCGCGCTGTCGTAGAGGGTGACGTACGACCCCCACACGTACGGGACGCCGTACACGTGGTCGCCGCCCACGACGGAGCGCTGGGACCGCAGCCACTCGGGGAGGTCGTCGTAGTGAGGCACGAGCGAGGTGGTGAGGGGGGCGACCTTCCCTTCGGCGATCAGCCGTCCCCCCACCTCCGGAGGCGCGGACACGACGTCGTAGGAGGTCTGGGCGAGCAGCTTGTCGATCTGGTCGCTGGTCTGGGGGAAGCGGAGGTTCACCCGGCAGCCCGTCTTCTCCTCGAACGGCCCCACCCAGTCGAACGTGGGATCGCTGCCGCCGTACTCGGCGTACCCGCGCAAGGTCAGCACCGTGACCGCGCCCTCGCCCGGCCCGAGGACCCTGCCCGAGGGGGTCGGCGAGGGGGTGGGGGTCGGCGATGGAGAGGCGGCGGGCGCCTGCGACGTGGCGGCCGTGCGGGGAGCCGTCGGCACGACGGCGACCTCGGCGGGCGGGGACCCGCGCCCCGGCGTGGCACACGCGGCGAGCGCCACGAACGTCGAGACCAACGCCCCCGCGAGACCGGCCCGAGATCGCCCCAACTTCATCACGCCAGCCCCTCGCCTTCACCGTCTCCTCCGCGAGCCTATCGGCCCACGCCGGCCGGGAACCTGCCATGAGCCCATACGGCTGAAGGGGTGGGGGGGGCGGGGCGGCCCCCCCCCCCCCAGAGATCTAAAAAAGAAACAAGCAAGACCGATTAAAATAAACCACCACAAAAAAAAAAAAAAGCTACGAGTAC
>NZ_JBEZFH010000251.1:0-9813 GCF_040649355.1 Sphaerisporangium sp. NPDC049002
CACCGGGTTGCGGCTGGAGGCCGAGTCGCTCACCGACCCGGAGGAGGCCGCGCGGCTCGGGAACCGCGTCGACGCGCTGGAACGCGCCGTGAGCTCGGTGATCACGGACGTACGCCGCCGGTCGCAGGAGCACGCGAGCTGTGACGCGGTGGCGGTGGTGGCCGAGCGGGTCACGTTCTGGTCGGTGCTGGCCGAGGACCAGGGCCGGCCGGTGGAACTGGACCTTCCCCAGGGGCCGCTCAGCGTGGCCGTCAGCGCGGCCGAGCTGTCCGCCTGCGTCGACGCGCTGCTCGGCAACGTCTTCGCCCACACCCCCGAGGGCGTCTCCTTCACCGTACGACTGACGCCCGCCGCAGCCGGTGACGTACGTCCGGCGGGCCCCCCGGGCGACGTACGAGCGGCGCCCGCCGCGTCCGGGGGTGTACGGATCGAGGTCGCCGACTCGGGGCCGGGGTTCGGGCTCGCGCCGGAGGGCGCGAGCCCCCTCGATCGGGGACTCAGCGGCGCGGGATCGACCGGGCTGGGGCTGGACATCGCCCGGCGGACGGCCGAGGCGTCGGGCGGTTCCCTGTCGCTCGGCACCGCGCCGGGCGGCGGCGCGGTGGTCGTTCTGACCTTAGGAGCCCCTTAACTTCGCCGAAGCGCGGGCTTAGGGCGTTCCCGGCGAATGTGGGGCCATGACGAAAACACGAAGCATCGGCAAGGCGGCCAGGCTCACCATCGCGGGCGCCGGAGCGATCGCCGTCCTCACCACCGGAGCCGTGGCGGCCTCGGCCGCGAACGCGCTCTCCACGCCCGCCGCCTCGACGTCCACGACCGCGTCGGCGGTGACGGCCACGACGAGCACGACGAGCACGGTCACCACGTCCTCGGCGATCACCTATCGGCAGGCGATCAGGATCGCCAAGAAGCGGGTCCCCGGCGCGCGGGTCACCGAGGTCGAGCGCGAGTGGGAGCACGGCTACCGCGTCTGGAAGGTGGAGCTGAAGAAGCACCACACCGAGTACCGCGTCTACATCTCCGTCAAGACCGGCAAGATCATCAAGTTCCGCCAGAAGCACGACGACTAGGACGGCCAGGACGACCGACAGGTCTAGCCGTGCCGTGGAGGGCAGAGGGGGCTCACCACGGCACGGCTCGTGCTTTCACAGCCCGCACCGGAACAGTTCGTCACATCTCCGACCGGAACATTTCTTCACTCCCTGTACCGGCACAGCTCATCACGTCTCATGCCGGAACAGTTCGTCCATGCCTCGTACCGTACGGCGGGTGCGGGTCAGGCGCACTGGGCGAGCATGGCGTCCTTGTCGGGGGCGGTGACCGCGAGCTCGTACTTCAATGCCACCTGCGCGAAGCGCACGGCGTAGGAGCAGCGGATGACCTTGGACGGGGGAAGCCAGGTCGCCGGCCCCGAGTCGCCCTTTGAGGAGTTGGTCGAGCCGTCGACGGGCATGAGGTTCAGCGGGTCGTTGGCGATCTGGACCCGCTTGGCCTTGGTCCATCGCGACGCGCCCATCTGCCAGTCGTACGACAGCGGCATGATGTGGTCGATCTGGACCTCGGAGGCGTCCTGCTTGGTCCATGCGATGGTCTTGCCGGTGTAGGGGTCGTGAAGCGTCATCGAGGCCAGGACGCACTTGGAGCCCGAGCGGTACTTCAGATCGTCGCCGTCGCGTGCCAGGACGTCGTTCCTGGTGTCGCAGCCGTTGTGCGCGAACGGGATGTCCTCGGCGTTGTCCGCCCACGCGTACCCGAATTCGGCCCGGGCATAGCCGGTCTTGGGGCCGCGTCCCTTGGTCGGCAACTTCTCGATCAGCTTGACCGCCGCGACGCGGTCCTTGGACGACGTGATCGCGGCGAGGCCGCGCCCGGTGCCCTTGGGATTGTCCAGAGGGAGGACACCGGTGGAATCGCCACCGGCACCGCCACCATCCCCGGACCCCATGTCACCAACACCGCCGCCACCGGCGCCATTGGCGTCGATGGGGCCACACCCCATCAGCATGACGGCCGCCACGACTCCGGCCATGATCGCGCGAGATCCACGCAGGCGCACTGCCACCCCCAGGTAAAGAAAAAGTAATACCTAGGTATAGCAACTACCCCCGAAAGCCGCGATTACGGCAAAGCCCGGGAGAAGGCGGCCAAGCCCAGGTAGATCGGACGAATCCTCGGGGGGAGGCATGCGGACAGCGGTTATGGACGGAAGAACAATCGAGCGGATCCGCGAGAAACGAGCTCCCGTCGCGATCAGGGCGCCGATCTCACGGGCACAAGAACGCTCACGGACCGAAGCCGATCTCACGGGCACAAGAAGGGTTTCCTGGGTCGTAGAACGGTCTCGCGGGGTCGTAGAACGGTCTCACGGGGTCGTAGAACGGTCCTGCGGGTCCAAGAAAGGAAAGCCAGGGACTCCGGGCCCGTCAGGTTCTTCCGTAGGCGTCGTCGAGGCGCTCGATGTCGTCCTCGTCGAAGTGGCCGAAGGCGACCTCCAGAATGCGCGTCGCCGGGCCGGAGGAGCTCAGCCGGTGGGTCTGCCCCGCACGGATCAGCACCCGGTCGCCCACCGACGGCTCGACGCGCTCGCCGTCGATCTCGAAGACCGCGCCGGGGTCGAGGGCCACCCATAGCTCGTCGCGGTATTTGTGCCGCTGGAGGCTGAGCCGCTGCCCGGGCGCGACCTCGATGATCTTGACGGTCGACGTCTCGTTGTGGGTGTAACGCTCGAAACCACCCCACGGGCGCTCGTCTCGTACCACCGCGGCAAGCCGGTCGATCTCCAGCACTCTGCCTCCCAACTCCACGTAAACGTACGCGTGACTCTTCCACATACGGATGAAGTATGCGTGACCTGGACGAAACCGCCCCGCCACAACCACGAGACGCCCAGGCGATCCATGACCAGGCGGCGGACGGCCGGGATCATGTTGCCAGGAAGCCGCCGTCGACGGGCAGGACCACGCCGGTGACGTACGAGCCGGCGTCCGAGGCCAGGAAGACCGCGGCGGCCACCAGCTCGGCCGGGTCACCGGCCCGCCCCATCAGCACGCGCCGCTCCAACTGCCCGTCGAGGTAGCCGGGACGGTAGCTGGCGGTCATCTCGGACTCGAAGAACCCCGGCTCCAGGCAGTTGACCCGGATGCCGCGCCGCCCGGTCCACTGCTGGGCCAGATCTCTGGTCAGCCCGGCGACGGCCGCCTTGGACGCGCTGTACGCCGCCTGCGGCAGACCGGCCGTGGTCTCGCCCAGCACGCTTCCGACGTTCACGATGGACGACCCGGGACGCATCACCTTCGCGCAGGCCTGGGCCATCCAGTACGAGCCGTGCAGGTTGACCTCGACGACCTGGCGGAACTCCTCCGGGGTCTCCCGCAGCGCGGGCACCGCCGTGCCGACCCCGGCGTTGTTGACCAGGATGTCGACGCCTCCCAGCTCGGCGACCGCCGCGTCCACGAGCGCCTGGCAGTCGCCGGGGCTGGTGACGTCGGTGACCACCGCGACGCAGCGGCGCCCGGTCTCCTCGACCAGACGCCGCGTCGCCTCCAGCCTGTCCTCGCGCCGGGCGCCGATCGCGATGTCGGCGCCCGCCTCGGCCAGGCCGCGGGCGAAGGCCACGCCCAGCCCCGAGGATGCCCCGGTGACGACGGCGACCTTGCCGTCGAGCCTGAACCGCTCAAGCACCATGGCTCCCCAGGGACACCGGATCTACAGGCCGTACTCCTTGGTGATGCGCTCGTGCCGCTCCACCTCGATGCCGGCGCTGCGCGCGAGGTCGAGCCAGGCCAGCGGGTGGCTCCAGCGCTCGGTCGCGTCGTCGAGCAGGGCGTCGACCTCGACCGGCTCGATCCCCGGCGGCACGGCGATCCAGCCGTAGACGCCCTGGAGCCGCTCGCGGGTGGTGGGGTGGGAGACCGAGTAGTTCTCGTCGCTGTAGACCCACATGGGCCAGCCGCGCTCGGCCATCACCTCGTTGAACTCGGTCCAGTCTTCTTCGCTGGGGGCCGCCCCGTCGAAGAACCAGCTGGTGTAACCGCCCGGACGCAGCAGCGCCACACCGGCGAACGGGATGACGTAGCTCTCCTGCTCCTCGGCGCCCTCGGGCACCGGCTCCAGCGGCCGGGGGTCGATGACGACGACGTCACCGGCGTTGTAGTCCATGCCGCGGGGCTGCGGGATGAGCAGCCGGGCGGTGGCGGGACCGGTGCGCACAGCGAGCACCTCGCGCTGGCTGCCGTCGGAGACCGGCAGGACGACCCGGACGAGGTGCCACTCCTCCTCGATGGGGCCCTCGGTGGTGTCGAGCTGCATGCCGAGTTTGGCGGCGCCCTCGCGGACGAGCGGCCAGTCTTCGGAGGCGGTGGCCATGACGATCATGCGCCAGGTGTCCTCCTCCTCGCCCTGGCCCGACTCGACCAGGTCGCGCAGGATGGCCGCGCCCTTGGCGTTGTCGCCGAGCTGCTGGGCTGCACCCGCGAGCAGGCGCCTGGCCTCCAGCGCGACGATGCCCTCGGCTCCGGCCGCGAGCGACTTCTCGGCCTCGGAAGTGGTCTCGGCCCACCGCTCACGCGCCCGGTGCAGCCTGCCCAGCGCGAGGTGGGAGGTCGGCGCGGGCAGCATGGCCGCGAACCGCTCCACCCGCTGGTCCTGGCCCGCCTCGATCAGCACGCCGGTGAGGTAGGCGATGTCCTCCTCCTCGGCGGTGGCCGGGTCGGCGTCCTCGACGATCGTCTTCCACAGGATGTCGGCGCCCAGCGGCGCGTACCCGAGGAAGCCCAGCGTCGTGGTGTGGCGGCGCGTGGCCTCGAGGTCGGTGCCCGACAGCGGCCACAGCCAGCCCACCCAGCGCTCGGGGTCGGCGTTGTGGCCGTCGGCGGCGTCGAAGTAGGCGACCAGCTCGTCCTGCGGGCCCGGAGCCGGGGGCGGCGTCGCGGCGTCGGCGGCGGCACGCAGCGCGGTCACACGCTCGGACAGCCCTTCGGCCGTGCGCAGCTCGCCAAGCCAGGACTCGGCGAGGTCGGCGAGCGCGCGGGCCTGCCACACGCCCTGCCGCGCCACGGCGAGCTCACCGGCGATCAGGGCCAGCTCGACCCGCCCGCGGTTGACGCCCATGGTCTCGAAGTAGCCCATCCACTGGCGAAGCACACGGCCGAGCTGCCAGGTGTTGCTGATGACCTCGCCGAGCAGCCGCACGGCGCGCGCCCACTCGACCCAGTCACGGGGGTGGTCGCCGACGACGTCGAGGTCGGGGAGCGCCTCCAGCGCCGGGGTCAGACGCCCCGCGGTGGCCAGCACCAGGGCGCGCAGCACCCCCTCGCGGTGCTCCTTGGCGACCGGGTCGTCCGCCGGGAACTCCTTGGCGGAGTCGAGCTCGGTGAGCGCCTCCTGCGTGCGGCCCGCGGCGAGCAGCGCCCGCACGCCCGAGGCCGCCAGCTCCCAGCTGACCTGCCCTTCGGCGGACCTGCGGCCCGCGACGGCGGACTCGTAGTAGGTGACGGCCTGCTCGGCCTCGCCCGCGTCGGACAACGCCGCGACGTACTGCGTGACGAGCCCGCAGAAGGCGGGCGAGCCGGGCCGCACGGCCTCAAGCGCGGCGCCGAGAGCGGCGAGGCGCTCGGCGGCGTACCCGGGGCCGTCGATGTTGGCCTGGCAGACGGCGAGCGCCTCCACGGCGGCGGGAACCGAGGGGCACTCCCTGGTGTCCTCGCGCCGCGCGAACTCCAGCAGGGCCTCGGCGTCGCCGAGCGCGACCGTGCCCTGAGCGCGGTCGCCGATGCGGCTGACCAGGTGCCAGTGCCGGGCGAAGAGCTCAAGCCACGGCAGCTCCAGCGCCTCGGCCTGCTGGGCGACCGCCGGCGCCATCACGTCGAGCTGGGCATAACGGCCCTCGAAAGCCTGCGCCGGGAGGTCGCCCAGCGCGATGGCCAGCCCGGTGTTCCCCGATTCGGCCAGTTGCCGTTGGGTGTCTGAGACCCAGGCCCAGATGTCCACGTCCATGGCACGCCAGTCTGCCAGTTCGCAGAGCATGCCCCAAACATGCGGGCGGTGCGGTGGACGAGCGGGCGGCCGCAACCGGACCCCGCGGCCCGCTCAGGAGAGGGCGAAGGCGGGGAACTCGCCGGAGGCGACGAGGACGGCCGGGCCGGTCAGGTGGCTCGCGCGCCCGTCGAGCGTCACCGTGAGGACGCCCCCCGGCACCTCGACGGTCCACGTGCCCGAGGTTTCTCCCGCGAGACGCGCCGCCGCCACCGCCGAGGCCACCGCGCCCGTGCCGCAGGACCGGGTCTCTCCGGAACCGCGCTCGTACACGCGCATCACGACCCTGCGCTCCCCCACGAGGTTGAGCAGCTCGACGTTGACGCCGTGCGGGAAGACGGCGGGGTCGAAGCCGGGCTGCGAGGTCAGGTCGAGCTGGGTCACCGGGTCGCCGGTCACGCAGGCCAGGTGCGGGTTGCCCATGTCGACGACGAGCCCCTCGTACTCGGTGGCTCCGACGGTCGCCACGCTCTCGCCGAGGACCTCCGGCGCGCCCATGTCGACGGTGACGTCCCCGGTGCGCGCGAGCTGTACGCGGCGGACGCCGGCGCGGGTGACGACGTCGAACTCCCCCGGGTCGGCCAGCCCGGCGTCCACGAGATAGCGGGCGAAGACGCGCAGGCCGTTGCCGCACATCTCGGCCACGCCGCCGTCGGCGTTGCGGTAGTCCATGAACCAGTCGGCGCCGTGCGACCGGCCGGACTCGCGATCGGCGATCTCGGCGGCCTCCGCGCTCAGCTTGGCGGGCACGACGTGGAGCACCCCGTCGGCCCCGATGCCGGAGCGGCGGTCGCACAGCGCCGTCACCAGCGACGCGGTCAGATCGAGGCTCCCGTCAGGGTCCGGAAGGATGACGAAGTCGTTCTCGGTGCCGTGGCCCTTTACGAAACGCATGTCACCGAATCTTACCCCGCGACCAATGTCAGGGCCTGCTCGACCAGGTCAGGAGCGTCGAAGGGCAGCCACCTCACCCGAGGGTCGCGCCGGAACCACGACTCCTGGCGCCGGGCGAACCGTCGCGTCAACCTGACGGTCTCCTCCCTGGCCTGGTCCTCGGTCCACTCCCCCTCAAGGAAGCGCAGCACCTGCGCGTAGCCGAGCGCCCTGCGGGCCGTACGGCCGCTCGCGAGCCCCCGGCCGGCGAGGACCCTGACCTCCTCGACGAACCCGGCCTCCCACATGCGGTCGACCCGGATGGCGATGCGCTCGTCGAGCAGCGGCCGGGGCACCTGGACGCCGATCTGCACGCTGTCGTAGACGGCGTCGTAGGAGGGCATCGTGGCCGAGAACGGCCGGCCGGAGAGCTCGATCACCTCCAGCGCGCGCACGATGCGGCGGCCGTTGCTCGCAAGAACACCCTCGGCGGCCACCGGATCGAGCTCCTTGAGGCGCTGGTGGAGCGCCTCGGGACCGGCGACGCCGAGCTCGGCCTCCAGCCTGGCCCTGATTTCGGGGTCCGTGCCGGGGAACTCCAGATCGTCCAGGGCCGCGCGGATGTAAAGACCGGAACCGCCCACCAGGATCGGCACCGCTCCCCTGGCGCGCATGCCGTCGATCAGCGGGCGGGCCATCCGCTGGTACTCGGCCACGCTCGCCGTCTCGGTCATGTCCCAGACGTCCAGCAGGTGGTGGGGGACGCCACGGCGCTCGGCGGGCGAGAGCTTGGCCGTGCCGATGTCCATCCCCCGGTAGAGCTGCATGGAGTCGGCGTTGACCGCCTCGCCTCCGAGGCGGAGCGCGAGCTCCACGGCCAGGTCCGACTTGCCCGCGGCGGTCGGCCCGACGACGGCGACGACCGGCGGCCCCGCGTCCGCGCGCTCCACTACAGCTCCCAGTCGAGGGTCGGCGGCAGGTAGCCCTCCAGGGTGAGCAGCCAGCGCTTGGAGTCGACCCCGTCGCCGCCGCTGAACCCTCCGAGCCCGTTCCCGGCGACGACCCGATGGCACGGGACGATGATCGGGACGGGGTTGCTGCCCATGATCGACCCGATGGCGCGGGCAGGCACGCCGGAGCCGCTGCTCCCGGCCAGGTCGCCGTAGGTCGTCACCCTGCCGTACGGGACCGTCTCGTACAGGGCGCCGAGCACCCGCCGTTGCATCGTCGACATCAGGCGCCAGTCGATGGGCACCGTGAACTCCCGGAGCTCCCCGGCGAAGTAGGCGGCCAGCTCGTCCAGGGCGTGCGCCGTACGGGCCGGATCGTCCACGCCGGGCACGCCGAGCCGGCCGAGCAGCCTCCGCCTGGCGGCGTCGCTGTCCTGGAACACGGTCGCCACCACCCCATCCGGGGTGACGGCCGCCAGCACGTCGCCGAGCGGTGTCGGCACGCTGCCGAAGGCGACGTCTACCATCCGATCATGTCCATCCGCGCTAGTCGTCGGCGCGGCGAGCGCCGCACCCGTCCTCCCACCGTAACCACGGCCGGGCGTGGTCCCATCCCGATCCTCCGAGCCGCCGCTCACGATGGCTCGTGCCGGGTCCAGCGGGCCACGAGGTAGCCGACGCCGTAGGGCGCGTCGTCGTAGAGCAGCTCGCCGTGGAAGCCGCTCCCGCCCTCCGACTCGGCCCCGGCCGCGCCCGCGAGCACCTGGAACGGCACCCGGCCCGCCACCCACAGCTCCGCGGCCTCAGCGGGGTCGAGGGCCGCCAGGGCCGGTACGTCCGCGCCGCCGAGCGCCCGCGCGAGCGCCTCGTTGTAAGCGAGGGCACCGGGCTCGAAGTAGCCGGGCGAGCGCACCGTGAGCCTGGCGGAGCCGTCGCCCATGACCAGCAGCGCGACCCGCCGCCCGCGACCCGCCAGAGCCGCGCCGAGCCGCCGGCACGCCTCGGGCGGGGCGTCGGAGGCGACCGCCTCGTACCCGGAGGCGGGCCCGGACCCGGCGAGGTCCAGGAGCAGGCGGCCGACGGTCAGGGAAAGCGGGAGGACCGGGCTCCCCGAGCCCACGCGGACGCCGGCGCCGCCCCACGGGGCGAGGCTCCCGCCCGCGTGCGGCTCGTACGAGCGTGACGCCTCGGCGTCGCCGACCACGACGAGCGTGTCCGGCCGGGAGGCGGCCAGCGACCGGATCGCGGACGCGCAGGCGTCGCGCAGGTCGTCGAGCTCCGGCGCCGCCGCTCCCGCGATCTCGGGGGCGATCAGCGGAGGATGCGGGCAGACGGCCGCGGCGACGAGCACAAGATCAGGCTAACCCCACCGGCCCGCCACCCGGACCGGCCGCCCTCCCGCCCGGCTCGCCGCCGGAACGGACGGCGCCGTCCTCCCCGGCTCTACGGGCCGGACCATGGGTCCTTGGAGCCGGTCGAGCGGAGAGGACGGCGGTGGGCCGTTCCGGAGAGCCGTCCAGGTCAGGCGGAACCGAAGTCCTGGGTCCACCAGGGGCCGCCGCTACCGAAGTGGACGCCGACGCCGATGGCCTTGAGCTTGCAGTTCATGATGTTCGCGCGGTGCCCGGGGCTGTTCAGCCAGCCCTTGACGACCGCGTCCGGGGTGGCCTGGCCGCGTGCGATGTTCTCGGCGAACATCGACGCGTTGTACCCGGCGGCCTTGATCCGGTCCCACGGGGAACGGCCGTCGGCCGAGGTGTGGTCGAAGTACCCCTTGGCCGCCATGTCGTCGGAGTGGCCCCGCGCGGCCTTGCGCAGCTTCTCGTCGATGCGCAGCGGGCCGCAGCCCTGCTCCTGCCTGGCGGCGTTGGTCAGGCGCGCCACCTCGTCCTCTGCGGCGACGACGGCCGACACCTTGCCGGTCGGGGAGGGGCTGGACGCGGGCTTGGTCGGCTTG
>NZ_JBEZFH010000252.1:0-9754 GCF_040649355.1 Sphaerisporangium sp. NPDC049002
TCGGCTTGTACTTACGGATGCCCATCTTTTTCGTTCATCCCTTGTCGATGTTGCTTCGCCGGCGCCCGCCGTCCGGGCGTGCGGCGTGGGCGCCGGTCCCGGACGGCGGCGCCCCGGGCCGTAGCCGCACCGCCCGCCCGCCGCACGAAGCGACCGCACCGACCGCCGGCACGCCGCCGCATCAGGCACGTGGATGGATGACACCGCCCATGAGCGGCCCGGCCAAGACATCCTGTGTCAGGACGACACCGGTCAGCCGGGCGGCGAGAAACAGAGCGCCATCTAATCTCGGCTGGTTGGCGTTGTCGTCTTCCTCGTCGTCTTCCGGGTGTCCGGGATCGAAGCCCGCAGCCCTCATCGGTTCGACCAGAAGATCTGGATCACTACCGTACCGCCGGTCAGGGTGCATGTAGTTGAAGTACATCACCAGCTCTCCGTCAACGGCGTACATGAAGTCGTTGGCGTAGTAGTCGTGCCGTAGAACCGACACGACCTCTGTTCCGGCCGACATCGCCCGCAGGACATCAGGCTCTGTCCCCCGTCAGTCGAACACCTCGATGAGCACGGTCCAGTCACCCCGACGCCCCGCGAGAGCCGTGTCCTCGAACAGCCCCTCATCCATCAGCGCCTCATAGGTCAACGGCCGGATGCTGTCCTCCTTGGCGCCCATGCGCCGTAGTGCTTCGGTTTCATCGAGCCCCCTTACGAAGGTCAGACACCACAGATCGCCTAACTCCTCCTCGTCGACCAGCCAGGCGATGTCCGCGTGCGTGATGTCCACTCGCAACCCTCCTCGCCTCTCTCCTGCGATGACGCCAAGGTAGTGATCAGCCTTGACAATGGCGTCTGAACGCCGCTGAGTGAGCAAGAGCCAAGCCGTTGATGCGACTCAATCCGCGGCCACAAGGGCGCCGTCCAGATGCCGCCCTGACGATCGCCCTGCGGTGGTCGGGCGGCGTGCGGGGTTGGGGGCGATCGCCGCGCCGGGATTCGTCCCTCATCCCGGCCCATCGGGTGACGGGGCTGGCGTCCGCACGGGATATGCACGGGATGGTGGTGCCGGCCGGTCGGTTGCCGAAGGGGTTGGTGTGCAGGTCGGAATGGCGGCGGGTCTGGCGATCGCCTGACCACTCATAATCCGTCGGTCGTGGGTTCAAGTCCCATCCGCCCTACCCCCTGTACCAGCAAGAAACCCGCTTGAGCTGCGGCAACGCAGCCATGCGGGTGTTGGTCATGTCCGGCTGTCCACGGCCGGCATCGGACCGCTATCGCTGGCTGCGCCAAAATGCGTGCGTGACCATAGGCGCACCGCTGGCTCAGACACCTAGCGAGATCACGCGTCCACCTCCGGGGCAAAGCCGACGCGGGAGCGAACGTCAGCCAGCCGCGATCCTCAGCTCGGGGTGGTGGCAGGATGTGACCATGCCACCACCCCGAGCGAGGTATTTCAACACCACCGGCCCCTGCGATCGGCAGCTCCACTACATGTTGCCCCCCACACCACGGCTTCCCGAAGCGCGGGCACTCATCGAAATGGACCGCTACTTCGTGCTGCACGCGCCCCGGCAGACCGGGAAAACCACCATCCTGGACGCCCTGGCCTCCGACCTGACCGCCGAGGGCGACACCGCCGCCCTGATGCTCTCCTGCGAGCGCGCCAAGGCGGCCGGCGACGACTACGGCGCCGCGGAGTCGCTTCTACTGGATTCCCTCCGCGAGGCCGCCGATCTGTCGGGCTGGCCGAAGAAGCTGCTGCCGCCGGGTTCCTGGCCGCAGGTCACGCCGGGCAGCCGGTTCGGTGCAGCGCTGAGTGCGTGGTGCCGGCGCTGCCCGCGCCGGGTGGTGCTGTTCCTCGACGAAATCGACGCCCTGCAGGGCAACAGTTTGGTCAGCATCCTCAGCCAGCTCCGCGACGGCCACAACAGGCGATCGAAGGGCTATCCGTTCCCCGCGTCGATGGTGCTGTGCGGGTTGCGCGACTTGCGCGACTACAAGGTCGCCTCGGGCGGCGACCCCGCGCGGTTCAGCCCGGCCAGCCCGTTCAACATCCTCGCTGACTCACTGCGCCTGGGTGACTTCACCACCGACCAGATCGCCGAACTCTACGACCAGCACACCCAGGCGACCGGCCAGGAGTTCAGCAAGGACGCGGTGGACCGGGCCTTCGAACTGACCCAGGGACAACCCTGGCTGGTCAACGCCCTCGCCCACGAGATCACCTTCAAGATGGGGGTGACCGGGACGATCCGCGACGGGCAGGTGGAGGACGCGAAAGAGCGGCTGATCCGGGCACGCGCCACCCACCTGGACTCCCTGGCGGCCCGGCTGCACGAGCCCCGGGTCAAGCGGGTGATGGAACCGATCGTGGCGGGTGGCCCCTACACCGACCGCAGCAACTCCGACGACCTGTCCTACGCCCGTGATCTGGGCCTGATCACGCAGAAACCTCCGCCACAGGTGGCCAACCCGATCTACCGGGAGGTCATCCTGCGCGTGCTGGGCGACCTGACGGAACAGAACATACACGCCGACCCGCACAGCTTCGTGCTCCCCGACGGCCGGTTCGACCTGCCACGCCTACTGGAGGAGTTCGTCGTGTCCTGGCGCGAACACGGCGAAGTCCTCATCCAGCAGGAGGGATACCACGAGGCCGCCTGTCAGATCATCCTCATGGCCTTCCTGCACCGCCTGGTCAACGGCGGCGGCTACCTCGACCGTGAATACGCCGCCGGCACCAAACGCCTGGACGTGCTCGTTCGCTGGCCGTACAGCGGCCCCGACGGTGGACGGCTGATGCAACGCGAGGCCATGGAACTGAAGGTGTGGCGACCCGGCGCAGACGACCCGAAGCCCGAAGGTCTGGCCCAGCTCGACCGCTACCTCGACCGGCTGACCTTGCCCACCGGCGTCCTGGTCATCTTCGACCGCCGCCCCGAAGCGTCACCCTGGAAGGAACGCGGCGGCTTCGAGCAGGCGACCACCCCGTCCGGCCGCCGGGTCACCGTCCTGCGTGTGTGAGGGGTGTCGTGGCTCCGTGAATGTGCTGTCATGCGGTCTCCTATCGGGCAGGAGAGGACAGCGAGCGAGACGCCGATCACCCCAGGGCGGGTCGCGGCGCGGACCGGGCTGGGGCGCCAGATCACTCGTCACCGTCGTAGAGCCAGGCCCTGTAGCGCTTCCCGATGATCGGGAAGCGCCCGGAGTCGAGCAGCCATGCGACCCCTACCAGGGCCCACGCGACCGCGACCATGGCCAGCCGGCCCATGCTGATGTCCGGCATTTGGTATCTCCTTCGTGGAATGACGCGGCGGGCCCCGCCCTCCCTGGCTCAGGCCCGCCGCGCGTCTATCGGGCCCGGCCCAGCACGATCCGCTGCCACAGCCGTCGCGCGTCGGCGTAGCTCATGCGCTCGGTATCCATGGTCGTGGCCCGCTTGCTCCGTACGTCAGCTCGCACCCGCCGTCGTATCCACGTGTGCCCGCCGCCGTGCATCAGGTAGAAGGTCCGCAGGCAGTGCTCGCACGTCCATTCCTGTGCCCGTGCGCGCTGCTCGGGAAAGGAGGCGGGGTACCACTCGACGAACTCGACCGGGGCTGCGCCTGCCCAACGGGGGACGTGGTAACCGTGGTCCGCGGCGTCCTGGCTCAACGCGTGCGCGGTCACGGCTCGCCCGTCGCGTACCTGGTCTGGTGGGCGATCTCGTCCTGTGCGGAGAGCCACATCAACAGCGCGGGCGCGTCCACCGCCTTCACAACGGGGACCAGGCCCGCCGCCGACTCGGCTGGCGTCAGGGGAATGTCCCTGGTGCCCCGCCACCCGGCAGGGACGCCGTAAGCGTCGGTGAGGCGCTCGATCCGCCACGCCGGGTACGTCTGACTCAGCACGACGAGCTGCCGCTTCACCAGCACGGCCAGTTGCTCGGGCACGGGCGGACGCGCCAGGTAGGCGATGCTCTCCTGCTCGGCGATGGCTCGGGCGAGCGCGAGTTCGTCGTCGGCGTCGACCGTGCGCCAGGCACCGGCCTTCTCGGCGGCGGGCTCGTACGGCTGTTCCCGGGTGGCCCACCATCGGCCGGCGTTGCTGCGAAACGCTCGCCATCCCGGGAGGTCATGACGACGTTCAAGGAGTGAGTCCAGAGCCATGCCAGGACCGTAAGCCGCACGATTCCCCGCGAGGGGTAGTGCTCGTCCCCCCACCGTCGCGGGTACTTTCTATACCCGTCCGATTACGCGACAGATGGAAGCTGTAGCTTGCGCGCGAGTGCGCGCGCATCATCCCGCACTGTCTTGTTGCCGCTGGCCATCAACTCCTGCACCGCAGATCGGGTGAAAAGGTTGTAGGAGATCGTGTCCGGGCTGACCTTGTACGCCTTGCCGAGCAGGTGCACCGTGGCGAGCGGTTCCCGCTTCAGGTGGTAGGCGCGGGCCGTCTCGATCAGGTGGAACGATCGCCTGGTCGCTGACGGCATGTCAAGGCTGAGGCGGTCGGCCTGCCGGGTCGCCTCGTACCCATCGGTGAGGTCGGTGTACATGGTCACCGAGTAGGCGTCCACCATGGCCCGGCCGAACAGCAGCCATGGATGGTGCCCGTCGAGCGACCGGGCGACTCTGTCGGCCCGGTCCCAATGACGCTCGGCGTCGCCCCTGCGGCCGGTCTTGGCATACGACAGGGCCATGGCGAGATGTTGCAGGCCCCACAGTTGCCGGTCGTGCTCGCTGTCCTCGGGACGAAGCAGGCGTGTGGCCTGGTGGGCGAGGTCGATGCGCGCCTCGGCCTGCTCGCCGGCATCCCGGAACACGTGGTTGAGATACCAGGCCGCAGCGGCCATCGCGTGTGGGTCGTCGGCGTCCTGGGCGGCCTGCATCGCCCGGTCTCCGGTGAGGAGCACCAGTTCGGGCATCGGCTGGAAGGACAGGTAGAGCTGGGTCAGGTGGTAGATCTGCGCGAGCGAGATCAGCGCGCGTCGGCGGTCGTTGCCGTCGAGCTGCCGTACGGCGGCGCGGGCGTCCTCAAGGAGGCGGGGCAGCACGGTGGCGACGGCGGTCCGCTGATGGGGCGAGCCGTGCCAGACCATCCACGCTTGGGCGACGTTGGCGGCGAGTTCGCCGGCTGCCACCGGTTCGCGGTCCGGAGCGGCGAGCGGGTAGGTGGCCAGAGCCCGCGCGACCTGTGCGACCTTCTCGTGCCGGTGCTTGGTGTAGGTCGACGCGTTCAGCTTCTGCTCACCGGTCAACTCGGCGAGATCGTCGATCTGGAGAATCTCAGAGAGACGAAGGAGGAGCGGCATCCGCGGCATGAGCAGCCGGCCGCGCTCGATCGCCTTGACCCACTCCGCGGAGCGACCGCACAACTCGCCAAGAACGGTTCGGCTCATCCCTGCCCGTTCCCGGTGGAATCGAAGTCGATCGCCGAAACTCATGGCCGTGCTACCGTCGTTCATAAGCCCTGACCTTCCTGAAGCCTCGACAACTTCAGGCTAGAGCGCGGGGCTTTCTTCATGCGAGGGGTCTGGGCTCATGGCGTCCGGGAGGCAGTTGATGACGGCTTCCCGCGATGGGCCGAATGCCGTTGCCGTGGTGCGTGCCCCGGAACTCCACCCATGCCTGACCGCCGACGTCCCAGTCGGGGATGACCAGCCGGAGCGTCCCGGTGATCCCCGTGGCATGGACGTCGCGCTCCACCATCTCCAGCGCCCGCTCCAGTGCCGTCCACAGACTCGGTTCGAGCGCGAAGGTCGGCACGAAGCCGGTGTCGCGGAGGAGGCCCTCGCCCACCCGGGCAGGTCGCTGACCTGCCCGGGTGAGATCGTCGCCGGCCACGGGGTCAGTTCGTGGCGGGGCCGCCCAGTTGGGCCAGCAGTTTCTGCATGCGTTCGATCTCGATGCGCTGGTCGGCCTCGACGTGGGAGGCGTAGGTGAAGATCTCCGTCTCCTGGCCGCCGCCGCTGTCGAACAGTTTCCCGACCATCTGGATGGCGCCTGTGTGATGGGCGATCATGTCCTGCACGAAGGCCCGGTCGAAGTCCGTGCCGCTGGCGTTCTTCAGTTCGGCGAGCTGCTCCTCGGTCAGCATTCCGGGCATGAGCTCCCCGCCCCCGCCGGAGTGATCGTGGTTCGTGCCCGGTACCGTCTGACCGCGGTCCCCGAGCCAGCGTCGCATCAGCCCGATCTCGTCCTCCTGGGAGGCCCGGATCCGCTTGGCGATCAAAGTGATGTCCCGGTTCGTGCTGCGGGAGGGGACGAGGTCGGCCATCCGCAGCGCCTGGGCGTGGTGCGGGATCATGCCCTGCATGAAGAGCACGTCCGCCGCGGTGAACGGAACATTAGCGATCGGTGACACCGAGGTGGCGGGGAGTGTCCGCCCCGGATCGCCAGGAGCTCCCGGTTGAACGATCACTTGAGCGGTCGGCGCCTTGGGCGTCTCCGCGGCACATCCGGCGATCAAGCCGGTGACCAGCGCAAACATGCCTAGATATCGCAGTTGAGGCGGCGAAATCATACTTTGGACCCGTTTCACCTTGCTGGGCGGAATACATCCTGAACAGTAAATATGTCACGGTATAGAACATCAAGGTTGCTTCCGTTACAGTTCGCGTGTAACACCGAAGCGGATCTCCCCCCAGCTGGCGTCACAAGTGTGCACCGGCAAGATCCCGGGTCGCCCTTCGCGATAGATCAACTAGGGAGGAGATGCCCGAAAGAAGGGAAATGGCCCGTGAGAAGTAGCCGTTCGGCACGTGGGGGACGTGCCAGACTACAAAAGCTCGGGATCATCGCTGCAAGCGCGTTGCTGATGGGACTGCTGCCAGCCGCGACCTCCGCGACCTCCGCTGCCGCCGACACCGACCCCCGGGTCGGGCTCAGCGCCGGATGGCTGGACGCCCAGCAGGCCATCAGCGGACTGGAGATGACCGCGCACCGGGACAGGCCAGAGGGCTTCTACGTCGCCTCGAACCCCGGCAACGGCTCGTACCTCAACTCCGACCTGGCGTTCAGCGGGAACTACGCGTTCTCCGGCAACTATAACGGTTTCAACATCTACGACATCTCCACGGGCGGCAACCCCGTCCTGAAGACGTCGGTGGTCTGCCCCGGCGGGCAGGGCGACCTGTCGGTGTACGGGAACCTGTTGTTCATGTCGGTGGAGGAGACCCGCGGCCGGATCGACTGTGGCACGCAGGGAGCCTCCGGTACGGTCAACCCTGACCGGTTCCGTGGCGTCCGTGTCTTCGACATCAGCGACATCAGCCACCCGGTGCAGGTGGCGGCGGTGCAGACCTGCCGCGGCTCGCACACCCACTCGCTGGTGACCAGCAAGAACGAGCCGGAGAACGTCTACGTCTACGTCTCCGGTACCTCCAGCGTCCGCTCCGGCCAGGAGCTCGCGGGCTGCGCCAACACGGCGGCGACCGACCCTGCCACCTCGCTGTGGAGGATCGACGTCATCCGGGTGCCGCTCGCCGCGCCGCAGACCGCGGCGATCGTGAACCAGCCCCGGATCTTCACCGACCCGGCGACCGGCGCGATCAACGGCCTGCAGAACACCCCGCCCACCACGCAGCACCCGTCGGGCACCAACTGGTCGCCGTCGCCGGTCACCAACCAGTGCCACGACATCACGTCGTACCCGGAGATCGGTCTGGCCGCCGGCGCCTGTGCTGGTAACGGCATCCTGCTCGACATCTCCGACCCGACGAACCCGAAGCGGCTCGACGCGGTCTCCGACCCCAACTACGCGTACTGGCACTCCGCCACCTTCAACAACGACGGTACGAAGGTCGTCTTCACCGACGAGTGGGGCGGCGGCTCCGGCGCGCGCTGCAGGACCACCGACCTTCCGTCGTGGGGCGCGAACTCCATCTACGACATCGTCAACGGCAAGCTCGTCTTCCGGAGCTACTACAAGCTGCCGGCGCCGCAGACGACGCTGGAGAACTGTGTCGCGCACAACGGGTCGCTGATCCCGATCCCCGGTCGCGACGTCATGGTCCAGGCCTGGTACCAGGGCGGCCTGTCGGTGTTCGACTTCACCGACTCCAGCCACCCGAAGGAGATCGCGTTCTTCGACCGCGGCCCGGTCAGCGGGACCTCGCTGGTCACCGGCGGCTACTGGTCGGTCTACTGGTACAACGGCCACATCTACGGTAACGAGATCGCGCGCGGTTTCGACGCCTTCAAGCTGACGCCGAGCCAGTTCCTCAGCCAGGCTGAGATCAACGCGGCCGCGGCCGTGAAGCTCGACAGGTTCAACGCGCAGAACCAGCCGCAGCTGACCCCCGGCCTCTCGCTGGCGGTCACCGCCCAGGCCCGGTGCGTGGGCGCCACGGCGTACGTGGCGGTCACGGCCGTCAACGACGGCACCGTGCCGGCGAACGTGACGCTGACGACCCCCTACGGTTCCAAGACCGTGGCCGACGTCGCCCCCGGCAAGCAGGCGTACCAGTCCTTCAACACCCGCGTCAAGCAGCTCGCCGCCGGCACGGTGAACGTGACGGGCACCGCGACGGTCAGCGGCAAGCAGGTCACCTCGTCGCTCGACTCCGCCTACACCGCGGTCAACTGCGGCTGACCGACCGGCGGTGACCACGGTGTAGTCGCCGGGGACGCCGCTTAGTTCAACCGGGGCCGGCCGACAGGTCGGCCGGCCCCGCCCGCCATAAGTGGAGCAATCACATGAAAAGCAATAGGACCACCCAGATACTCGCCGTATCCGTGCTCGCCCTCGCCTTCGCCGGCGTGGCCGGACCCGCGATGGCCGACGACCCCGACACCGACGGCATCGACGTCTCGGTCACCATCGAACCCCTCCGCGTCCCCGGCCAGGTCTCCATGACCGTGGCCGACAACACCGGCGTGACCCTCACCGAACACGGCTCCAACGCCGCCGCCCGCCAGTTCACCGGCACCCTGCCCACCGTCACCGTCACCGACACCCGCCTCCCCGACGAAATCCCCGCAGGAAGCTTCTGGGCCGTCGTCGGCCAGTCCAGCCAGCTCACCACCACCGGCACCCCCGCCAAGACCATCGGCCCCGAATACCTCGGATGGGCCCCCCACCTGCTCACCGGCTCCTCCACCGGAGCCGTCGAAGCCGGCGAACCCGTCTCCAGCGTCGTCTCCGACGGCACCGGAGCACCCGCCGTCGGCCTCCAAGGCCAAGAACTCCTCATCTCCACCGCCAACGCCACCGAAGAGATCGGCACCCACAAGGTCAACGCCGACCTCGCACTACGAACCCCCGTTGACGTCGCCGCCGGCGAATACCACTCAACCCTGACGCTCTCCCTGTTCGACCAGTCCTGAGCCGCAGGGAGAGTACTCCCACCCGCTGTGGCGAGACCACGTTCGCCGTCGCCGTGACGAGGAAGGTCGGACACGTACTCCCCCACCTGCCGACGCCGTCATGTGACGAGCGACGCGGTATCCGCCTGTCTTCCGACAGGTTGCGAAGACCCGCTGGTAGACGGGCATGCCCCAGCTCGGCGCCGGTGGAGCTTCCCAGCTCCGCCGGCGCCGCCGTCTTCCCGCCCGATGTGGACCATGGGCGCTATATGCCTGCAAATGCCCAGAAATAAGACCGTTACCGAAATATACCCCAAACGATTAATTTGACCGCTTGACGGTAATCTGAGCGTTGCAAAAGACTTCCCTGGACTTGCGTCGTCGAGCCCCTCGTAGCACTGGAGCCTGATCAGCTCGGCGCCGGTCGCCTCGGCGACGGCCTTGGCGAGCTGGGTCTTCCCCACCCCGGCCGG
>NZ_JBEZFH010000253.1:0-9712 GCF_040649355.1 Sphaerisporangium sp. NPDC049002
TCCCGAAGGCCGGGTAGATCCGCTCAAGGTAGTAGTCGCGCTCGGCCTCGGGGATGTCCCCGGGAAGCCGGCCGCCGTCGTGCCGTCGCGCGCCGGCGCCCTGGCGTGCGACACGCCCGATCTGGCCGTCGCCGCGCCGTACGACACCGTGGACGGCCAGACGCGCGCGGGGACGGTCACGCTCTTCCGCGGGACGTCGAAGGAGACGGTGCTCTCGCAGGGCACCTCCGGGATCGCGGACACGCCCGAGCGCGGCGACTCGTTCGGGTCCGCGGTCGTCCGGGGCGACTTCAACGGGGACGGCTGCGCCGACCTCGCGATCGGCGCGTCGGAGGAGTTCGCGGGCACTCCGGTGCCGGACGGCGCCGACGGCAACGGCATCGTGCACCTCATGTACGGCACGGCCCACGGGCTGAAGCCCGCGGGCACGCTCGACGTGACCCGGCTCGGCCGGGACAGGGACACCGACCGGTTCGGGGCGGCTTTGGCCGCCGGGGACCTCGACGGCGACGGGGACGACGAGCTGGTGGTCGGCATCCCCGGGCTGGACGAGGGTGGCGGAGCCGGGGTCTTCGGCCTGAACGGGCGCAAGCCGTACGGCAGGGGAACCCTCATCACCCAGGCGACGTCATGGGTGGCGCAGGACCACTCCGAGACCGACCAGTTCGGCGCCGCCGTCGCGGTCGGCGACTTCGACGGCGACGGGAAGGCCGAGCTCGCGGTGGGCGCTCCCGGCGACACCGTCGGCACCACCACGGGAGGCGGCTCGGTGACGATCGCCGACCTCCGGGCGAGGCAGGCGGGCGTCTACACCCAGAACAGCCCCGGCGTGTCCGGCGAGGCCGAGAAGTACGACGCCTTCGGCGCGACGCTCGCCGCCGGGGACTTCGACCATGACGGCCGCGACGACCTGGCCGTCGGCGTCCCCGGAGAGGGCCTGGACGCCTTCCAGGACGGGCCGATGTACGGCAACGGCGGCGTGCACGTCCTTTACGGGACGGGCCGGGGGCTCACCGCCATCGGCAGCGAGTTCTGGTCGCGCAGGACCAAGGGCATCCGGGGCACCAGCCTGAACACCGACCGGCTCGGCTCGGCGCTCGCCGCAGGGGACCTCAACGGGGACGGCGACGCGGAGCTGGCCATCGGGCTTCCCGGCAGTGGCATGGTCCTGGTGCTCGCCGGCACCCGTACGGGCGGGCTGACGGCGCGGCACCACGTGATCGTCAGGGGGAGGAAGGGCCACCCCGGCGACCTGTACGGCTCGACGGTCGCGATCACCGGCTCCGGCCTGGTCGTCGGCGCCCCGGGCGCGGGACGCGTCACGCTGATCCCCTCCAGCGTGAGGAAGGGGTCCTACACCGGGCTGCGCCCGGCGGACGCCCGCCTGCTGACGGGAGACGCGGGCGGCCTCTTCGGCTTCGCCGTCGCCCCCTGAACGGATCGCTCCTGCCCGGCTCCACCCTGCGATTCCCCTCCACGCCTGGACGAGGCTCCTCCCCTGGATCAAGCTCTTCCCTTGGATGAGTTTCCGCCCTTGGATGAGGCTCCACCCCGACGACAAGAGAGGTGAGATCGGCCGCCCACGGGACTCGGGCCGGTCAGGTGAGGACGCGTTCCCCCGCCGGGATCGTGAAGGTCGCCGCGGTCTTGGCCGGGGCGCCCCTGCGGCTGATGTAGTCGAGCGTCCGGAAGTCGGCCTTCAGCTCCTCCGGCGTGGCCGTGCACATGATGTAGCCCCGGCGCTCGTTGACGAACCTCAGCCGCGGGTTCTCGGCGAGAAGCGCCGCGTCCCTGGCCGGGTCGTGGTAGCCGTCTCCGTCGCTGGAGATGGACGTGCTCACGAGCTCCACCCCGACCCGTTCGGCGTCGGGGTCGTCGAAGTCCGCCACGAGATCGGCGGCCGAGGCCACGTGGGCGTCTCCCGTCAGCACGACCGGGTTGCCCGCCCCCGAGGAGGACAGCGCGCCGAGCAGCCGGTCGCGCTCGGCCGGGTAGCCGTCCCAGGCGTCGACGTTCAGCTCCCTGCCGGGGCCGAGGTGGTAGTCGCGCTGGCCCACGATGATCTGCTGGGCGATGAGGTCCCAGGTGCCGGGCGAGGAGCGCAGGCCTCCGGCCAGCCACTTCAGCTGGTCGTCCCCCAGCATGACCCGCTCCTGGCCGAGGCGCTCGTCGCAGCCCGACCGCATCCCGTCGTCGCACGGCTGGTGGTCGCGGAACTGGCGGGTGTCGAGCATGTGGAAGGTCGCCAGCGAGCCCCACTCGATCCTTCGGTTGATCTTGATGTGCGTGCCGCGGGCGACGGCGGACCTGCGCAGGGGCATGTGCTCGTAGTAGGCCTGGAATCCGGCCGCCTTGCGGGCCGCGAAGCCCGGGACGAGCGTGCCGGGGTTGTCGCCGGCCCAGTTGTTCTCGACCTCGTGGTCGTCGAAGATGACGACCCACGGGCTCTTCCTGTGGGCGAACTGCAGGTCGGGGTCGGTCTTGTACTGCGCGTGCCGCACCCGGTAGTCGGCCAGCGTCTGCAGCTTGCCGCCCGCGTGGCGCCGCACGTTGCCGTCCGCCGCCGTGTAGACGCCGCCGGAGTACTCGTAGATGTAGTCGCCCAGGTGGACCACCAGGTCGGGGTCCTGCTCGGCCATCCGGCGGTAGGCCGTGTAGTAGCCGTGCTCGTACTGCGCGCACGACACGGCCGCGAAACTGAGGGAGTTCGCCGTGGTCGGCGCGGTACGGGTGCGTCCCACCCGCGAGAGATGACCGTTCGCCCGGAACCGGTAGAAGTACTCCCGTCCCGGCTGGAGTCCCTCGACCTCCACGTGGACCGTGTGCGCGGACCCGGCGCGTGCGGTCGCCGTACCGGTGCGCACCACCTGGCGGAACCGCTCGTCGGCGGCGACCTGCCAGTCCACCTCGACGTCGCGGCCCGGCATGCCGCCGTGGCCGTCCTCGGCGAGGGGGGCGGGCGCGAGACGGGTCCACAGCACGAATCCGTCCGCCGCCGGGTCGCCGGAGGCGATTCCCAGCGTGAACGGATCCGGTGCGGTACGGCCCGCGCGCGCGGGCGCGAGCCACGAAGCGGGGGTGGACGCGCCGGCCGAAGCGGGCAGGATCAGGCTCCCTGCTCCCGCGGCGGCGGCGATCATGAACACTCTGCGTGAGGGGTTCTGCTCCACGACTCAAGTGCAGGCGGCCCGGCTGACCTGCGGGCGAGGTCGTGATGTCGTCCACGTGAACAGCTGCGGGACAGGCAAGCGGATTACCCACCGTGGCTGAACGCCCGCCGACGCCGAGGCGACCGTTTACGGCACGCCAGGCGAAGTTCGCGGGCGGGCGGGGGGACGCCCCGGCGGTCAGGACACTTTGCGTCTGCCGTACAGCGAGGAGGCGAGCAGGACCCCGATGATGGCGAGGACGATCTGGATGATCAGCTCGATCCAGTCGATGCCCTTGGTGTTGGCGACCCCGAGACCGCCGGCGATCGCCGTGCCGATGAGGGCCGCGACGATACCGATCAGGATGGTCAGCCAGATCGGGATGTTCTGCCGGCCGGGGATGAGGAGCCGCGCGAGCACGCCGATCACCAGGCCGACGATGATCGCGCTGATAATGCCGGTGACATGCATCTTCACCCTCCGTTATTCGGTTGTCATCCGTATTCCCACGAGACGGGCGATCGATACGTCACCGCAGGTCAGACGAGTGAAATATGGTAAATGACGCTTTTCGCCATGTCCGGAGAATGGTATTTCATTATGAACCGGTCAGTACCGTCTCCAGGTCCCCGCGCAACGATCCGGCGTCACGGAAATGGACGGCGGCCATTCCCGCCGACTCCGCGCCGTTGACGTTCACCAGGCGGTCGTCGACGAACACGAAGTCCGCCGGCCGGGCGCCGAGCCCCGCCGCCACCCTCAGGTAGATCTCCGCGTCGGGCTTCACCAGGCCCATGTGGCCGCTGTAGAAACGGGCGTTCATGCTCTGGATCCACGGCAGTCGCTCGATGCCGTCGGCGAGGCAGATCGGGGCGTTCGACAGCAGCGCCACCGGGCGGCCGGAGGCCCTGAGCTCCGAGAGGATCGCCACGGTGTCCTCGTTGGCATGCGACCAGCTCTCGACGTCGAGCGTGACCAGGCGCTCGACCTCGGCGCCGCGCACCGGCCGTTCGAGCACCTCCGACCAGTAAGCGCCGGGCGTCAGCGCGCCCCGGTCGAAATCGAGCCGGTGCTGCCAGTAGCCCTGCCAGAAGCGGCCCGGCTCGATGCCCGAAGCCTCCGCCAGGCGCCCGCGATCGGCCTCCGGCTGGGCGTGGGACAGCACTTCCCCGTAGTCGAACAGCACCCATTTCATGATCGCGATATTACCGAACGTCAGGCCTTGAGGAAGGGCTCCACGTACTCGTTCACGGCCCCGCAGCCCAGGTAGTTGCGCACCGTGTGGAAGTCCGCCCAGTCGATGTTGACCTTCTCGTCGCGGGTCACCCCGTCGAAACGGCTCTTCAGCGTCCCCGGGATGGCGGCGATGTCGTCCTTGTCGGCGATGTTCACCCATCGGCCCACGCCGCGGGGGCACCTGCCGCGCCCCGCCTGGGGCAACGGCTGGAGCCGCTCGAAGACGACCCCGCGCATCGCCAGCGGGCTGCCGAGCGTGATGAGCAGCTCGACCGACAGATCGGGATGCGCCCACAGCGCCTCGTACGCCACTACGCTGCCCAGCGAGTGGGCGATGACCACCTTGGGCCGGTTGCGGCGGATCGCGTCGGCCACGGCGTCCCGCGACCGGACCCTCGCGGCGGCGTCGGCACTGGCGAAGTAGGCCGCGACCTCCGGGCAGAAGTCCTCGGCGAAGCTCGTGGCGTGCGGGCCGAGTTTCATGAGCAGCCATTCGGCGACGCGGTGGATCACCCCGGTGAGCGTCTCGCCCGCGAAGCTCCCCGCACCGCCCATCTGCCTCATCCAGTCGGCCAGCACGAGCTGGGAGGCCGAGTCCATCATCCGCAGGTCGCGCTTGGCCGCCGGGGGAGTCTCCTTGCGGAGCAGGTGGGCGTAGTACGCCACCTCACTGACGTAGGACTGCCCGGTGTACGGAGCGCCGCCCGCCAGCCCGGCGTGCAGGTAACGGTCCCACTTGGCGCGCATGGCGTCCGCCGCCCCCGTGGCCGAGCCCGCGGCCTGGAAGTAGCGGTACTTGCCGATGCCGTGAACCCCCACGATCGCGGTCACCGCACGGCCTCCCAGGGTCGCTGACGTACTCGGCTCCGCGGGTACGGCCGAGGTTCGAGAACACTTCGGGAACAGGGACACTTTGCCCGAGCCTGACGATCACCACAAGGCGGCGCACTAGCACGGCACAAGACAGTCGCCTGCCGGGAAGAGAGGCTCACAAGCGGGTCACAAGCCCTACGAGAGCGGCGATGCCGAACAAATAGGTTGATCGGTGGTGGGACCTTGCGGTTACCCTGGGGGAATGCCTGGTCCGCCTCACGTCCGCGGCTCGGTCTCCATCCCGGAGGCCGAGCTCAGCTGGCGTTTCTCCCGTTCCTCCGGGCCGGGCGGCCAGGGCGTGAACACCACCGACAGCCGCGTCGAGCTGAGCTTCGACCTCGCGGCCACGACCGCCCTCCCGCAGCCGCTCAAGGACCGCGCGCTGGAGCGGCTGAGCTCGCGGCTCGTCGACGGGGTGATCACGATCGCCGCCTCGGAGTACCGCTCACAGCTCCGCAACCGCGAGGCCGCCAAGCTCCGGCTGACGCATCTGATCGACCAGGCCATCGCTCCCCCGCCGAAGAAGCGCCGGGCGACCAAGCCCTCCCGCCGCGCGGTCGAGCGCCGCCTGACGGCCAAGAAGCACCGCTCCGACGTCAAGCGCCTGCGCCGCGGCGACGAAGGCTGATCCCCCGTCCTGGTCCGAGGGTCAGACGCGGCGGTCCTCCATCTCCCAGATGTGGTCGATCACGTGCCAGGCGATCCGCCGCGCGGCGTACCGGGCGGGCCACCCGCCGGGCACGAGCGGCGAGCCGTCGGAGGGCTTGCTCAGCACCTCGGCGATCTCGTCGCGCATCGCGGCCCGCGCCGTGTGGTCTCCGGGAGGGAACGGCCGGTGCCGCACCCCGATCTTGCGCGCGTACGACCGCTCGGCCTCGATCACGTGCGCCACCATCTTGTCGCGGTCCCTGCCGCCGCCGCGCGGGCCCTTGCGAAGCTCTTCGGGCGAGACGGCCGCCACCTCGTCGAAGACCTCCCAGGCGGCCCGCACGAGCGCGGTGTCGCGTTCGGCGACCGCGGCGTCCACCGCCTGCGCGTCGACGGCGGGGATCGCCGAGGGGGCGCCGAAGTCGGTGGTGGTGTCACCGGGAGCCCGCTCCACCACGGTGAACGCGTCCGGCTCGAAGGGCAGCCCGGCCCGCTCGGCGATCACACGGTAGCGCGGCACGTACTCCGACAGGGCCTCGATCGCGCCCTCGTCCCCCTTGGCGACGCGGCACCACCCCGGCCAGTCGTACGCGCAGGCGAACACCCTCTTGGCCCCGATTTCCAGATATATGTCGGTCATATAGGCATACTCCCCATAAAACCTGACAGAACGCGGCAGCTATTCGACCAGTTCCACGAGGTCGGCCACGGACCGCACCACGCGGGAGGGCCGGAACGGGTAGCGGTCGATCTGGTCCCTGGTGGTCACCCCGGTGAGCACGAGGATCGTGTGCAGCCCGGCCTCCATGCCGGACACGATGTCGGTGTCCATCCGGTCGCCGATCATCGCGGTGCTCTCGCTGTGGCCGTCGATGGCGTTCAGCGCGCTGCGCATCATCATCGGGTTCGGCTTGCCCACGAAGTACGGCTCGACGCCCGTCGCCTTGGTGATCATCGCGGCGACCGCCCCGCAGGCGGGCAGGGATCCCTCGTTGGACGGGCCCACGGCGTCGGGGTTGGTCGCGATGAAGCGGGCCCCGGCGTCGATGAGCCGGATCGCGCGCGTTATCGCCGTGAAGCTGTAGGTGCGGGTCTCGCCCAGCACGACGTAGTCGGGGTCGATGTCGGTCAGGACGTACCCCGACTCGTGCAGGGCCGTGGTCAGCCCCGCCTCGCCGATCACGTACGCCGAGCCCCCGGGACGCTGGTCGTCGAGGAACCTCGCCGTGGCCAGCGCCGAGGTCCAGATCGCCTCGGGAGGCACCTCAAGGCCGGCGCCTCGCAGCCGCACGGACAGGTCACGGGGCGTGTAGATGGAGTTGTTGGTCAGCACGAGGAACCGTTTGCCCAGGTCACGAAGCCTGCGGATGAACTCGTCGGCTCCGGGCACGGGGCTTCCCTCGTGGACGAGGACACCGTCCATGTCGGACAGCCAGCACTCGATCGGCTTGCGCTCGTCCACCGTTCCCCCGCGTTCGACGCCTTGGCTCACGAAACCAGGATGACAGGTGTACGGGCGACATCCGACCGGTCACCTCATCGTGCGCACTACGCCCGGGGAGCCATCGCCTCCAGCGTCTCCTCCGCGCGGCGCAGGGACGCGGCCGGGTCCGCGTCCGGGGAGCTGATCTCGGGGTCGAAGTTGAGGTCGTGGAACAGCTCGGTCACCCCCGCGGCCCCCAGCGCCTCGATGTCCAACCGGATCTCCTCCGGGGATCCGGTCAGCATCGGCCGGTCGGGCAGGCCGGCCTCGCGCAGCCTGGTGACGCCCCTGACGATGAACCTCAGCGCGCCGGGATCGCGCCCGGCGGCCCGAGCCGCGTCCTTTACAATGTAGATCTGGTCGTGGATGGATGGCAGGTCGGCGCGGCTGGAGCTGATCCAGCCGTCGGCGAGCTGCCCGGCGCGCCTGAGCGCCACCTCGGCGGTCCCCCCGAGCAGCACGGGCGGCGGCGCGGGCCTCGGCTTCGGGTCCTGGTGGGACGGCGGGATCTCGTAGAACTCCCCCTTGTGGGAGATGATGTCCTCGGTCCAGAGCCGCCGCAGGACCTGGAGGTACTCCACCGCCCTGCGCCCGCGGCTCTCGATGGGCACGCCCGAGGCGACGAACTCCTCGGGAAGCCAGCCGAGGCCGAGACCCGCGTCGAGCCGCCCGCCGGTGACGTCCTGCAGGGTGGCGAGCTGCTTGGCCAGCAGCACCGGGGAGAAGAACGGCATGTTGAGCACCGCGACGCCGAGCCGGACGCGGCTGGTGACGCCCGCGAGGAACGACAGCGTCACGATGGGATCCCGCACGCTGCGGTAGACGGGCCCCATCGGATGGCCCACCGGGTACAGCAGCCGCTGGAAGGCCCAGAGCGAGTCGTAGCCGAGCTCCTCCGCGCGCCGCGCGACCAGGAGCATGTTGGCGGGCGTCGCCCACGAGCCCGAGACCGGTACCCCGAAGCCAATCCTCATGACGTCCACCCTATGGCCACGCCCGTAGATTGGACCGGTGACCGTGCGGTGCGGAGAAGTGTCGGCGACCCCCCTGACCGAGCGACTGGCCGAGATCGCGCGAGCCTCGGCGCCAGGGGCAGCGCGGCCTGCCGGGGACGTGAGAGTGCTGAAGGACACCGGCGTGACGGTGGTCCGTGCCGGCGACGTCGTGGCGAAGGCCCATCCGGCGGGCACCGGCGAGGCGGACCTGACGGCCCGCCTGCGTGCGGCCGGCGCGCTTCCCGGGGTGCTGCTGCCGCCGCTGGACCAGCGGGTACGACGCGCCGGGGACCGGCTGGTCACGGTGTGGCCGGCGGGCGAGCCGGTGGACCCGGCCGATCCGGAGGCGGCCCCCTGGGAGGCCGCGGCCGAACTGCTCGCCCGGCTGCACGCGGTCCCCGCCGACGGCCTCATTCCGCCGCACGCCGGCCCGGCGGACGCCCTCGTCCTGCCTCCCGCGGGCGGACCGGCCAGGCTGCTCGCGGCCCTCGCCCGGCTCGACGACCTCACCGCCGGCACCGGGGACGGCCGGTACGCGGCCCCTGCGGGCGTCATCCGGGAGGCGTACCTGTCCCTGCCCTCCGGCGTGGCCGGCGCGCGGCCCGGCGCCGGGCTGCTGACGCATGGCGACTGGCATCTCGGCCAGATCGTCCGCTACCAGGGCGCGTGGCTCCTCATCGATGTCGACGACCTCGGCGCCGGGACCCCGTCGTGGGATCTGGCCCGGCCCGCCGCCTGGTTCGCGACCGGGTTCCTGTCCCCCGATCTGTGGCGGCGGTTCCTGTCGGCCTACCTCGGCGCGGGCGGATCCGCCGTGTCCCACGGCGATCCGTGGCGGGAACTCGATGTACCGGCCCGCGCGTTGACGATCCAGTTGGCGGCCACCGCGGTGGCGTCGGCGCGCACCGAGGGCCGTCCTCTGGACGATGTGGAGCAGGACCTCGTCTCCTCCTGCGGGAGGATCATCCGCGCCGCCGCGCCGCAGTAAGGTCGTCTGAGGCCACTCTAAGGAGACCGACTCGATGCGTTGCCCGAAGTGCCAGGGTTCCATGCGGACCTACGACCGCAACGGTGTCCACATTGAGCAGTGCGACAACTGCCGCGGCATCTTCCTGGACTACGGAGAGCTCGAAACCCTGTCCCGGGTCGAGAGCCAGTGGGCCCAGCAGCAGTACTCCGCCCCGCCGCCGCCACCGCAGCACGGCGGACCGGCCTGGGGCGTGCCGCACCACGGGGGTCACCGCGGTCACCACCAGCGCAGCTGGGTGGGCATGCTCTTCTCCAGCTAGACACCCGTCCAGGATCGGGTGCCGGGTGACCGGTCGTCC
>NZ_JBEZFH010000254.1:0-9701 GCF_040649355.1 Sphaerisporangium sp. NPDC049002
CGACGAGCTCGACCGGCGGTTCGGGCACCGGGGGTTCACCGTGACGCCCCGCAGGGGCGAGCTGATCGTGTTCGACAAGCTGGCCCGCCCGCTGGTGAACCACATCCTGCTGCCCGTCCCGACCGCGCGCGGCAAGGGCGTCCTGGTCGCCCCGACCGTGTACGGGAACGTCATGCTCGGGCCGACCGCCGAGGACCTGACCGACAAGACCGACACCGGCTCCTCGTCCGATGGCCTGGCGTTCCTGCGGGACAAGGGCGAGAAGATCATGCCCGCGCTCCTCGACGAGGAGGTCAGCGCGGTGTACGCGGGGCTGCGCGCGGCGACCGAGCACGGTGACTACCAGCTCCGCTCCCATCCCGAGCAGCGGTACGTCTGCGTGGGCGGCATCCGGTCCACCGGTCTGACCGCTTCCCTGGCCATCGCCGAGCATGTGATGGGCCTGCTGGTGGAGGCAGGACTCGCCGCAGGGCCGCGCCGCGAGCTCGAACCACCCCGGATGCCCAACATCGGCGAGGCGTTCCCGCGCCCGTACCAGCGGGCGGACCTCATCGCCGCCGACCCCGACTACGGGCGCATCGCGTGCCACTGCGAGCGGGTCACCCGGGCGGAGATCCGCGACGCCATGGGAAGCGCCCTCCCGCCACGGACCCTCGACGGCCTGCGCCGCAGGACCCGGGCGCTGAACGGCCGGTGCCAGGGGTTCTACTGCGGGGCCGAGGTACGGGAGCTGTTCGACCACCCCCCGGCCGCCTCCACCGGGGGCCAGGTCCACGCGGACGGCGACGGCCACGCACGTACCGGGGACGCGCGCCCGGACACCGAGACGACTTCCGGCGGGACACGCCCATGACGACTCCCGAGATCCCACCCGCCTCCCCAGGCCGCCGCGAGCGGTCCGTCGAGGTCCTCATCGTCGGGGCCGGGCCCGCCGGCCTGGCCGCCGCCGCCGAGCTGGCGCGCGCCGGCGCCGGTCCCGTGGAGGTGATCGACAGGGAGGAGCAGGCCGGAGGCATCCCGCGCCACTCCCACCACACCGGGTACGGGATCCGCGACCTGCACCGCCTGATGACGGGCCCCGCCTACGCCCGGCACTACACCGGGCTCGCCACCGCGTCCGGCGCCACCGTCCGTACGGGCGTGACGGCGACCGGCTGGGCGGGCCCCCTCACGCTGGAGACGACCAGCCCTTCGGGCCTGGAGAGGATCACCGCCCGGGCCGTCGTGCTCGCCACGGGGGCGCGGGAGCGCCCGCGCAGCGCCCGGCTCGTCCCCGGCTCGCGCCCGGCGGGCGTCTACACCACCGGCATGCTCCAGCAGACGGTCTACCTGCGCGGGCAGAGTGTGGGACGCCGCGCGGTGATCGTCGGCGCGGAGCACGTCAGCTACTCCGCCGTGATGACCCTCGACCACGCCGGGGTGAAGGTCGCCGCCATGGTGACCGACCTGCCGCGCCAGCAGTCGTACGCGGCCTTCCGGCTCGGCGCCGGGGTGCGCTACCGGTTCCCCCTGCTCACCGGGACCACGGTGACCCGGCTGATCGGCCGGGGCAGGCTCCAGGGCGTCGAGGTACGGCGTGCCGACGGGCGCACCGAGGTGATCGAGGCCGACACGATCGTGTTCACCGGCGACTGGGTGCCCGACTACGAGCTGGCCAGGCGCGGTGGACTCGCGGTCGACCCGGGGACCCGGGGGCCGTCCGTCGACACCGCCCTGCGGACGTCGGTGCCCGGGGTATTCGCGGCCGGCAACCTCCTGCATCCGGTCGAGACGGCCGACGCGGTGGCGCTCGACGGGCGCCACGTCGCGGGTTCGGTGACCGCGTACCTCTCGGGCGTGCCCGAGGCGGCCGGGGTGCCGGTCCACGTGCGCGAACCGCTCAAATGGGTTGCTCCGGGGCGGGTGGGTCCCGCCGGGCCGCCGCCCCCGCGTGACCGGTTCATCCTGTGGACCGCCCGGTTCGTGCCCAGGCCCGCCGTCGAGATCGTCCAGGACGGGCGGACGCTGCACCGGCAGGTCGCGCGCCGCACGCTCGTACCGAACCGCCCGATCTACATCCCGGCCGCCTGGCGTGCCGCCGTCAACCCCGAGCGAGGGCCGGTCACGATCACCGTCAGGTGATCCGGGACACCGTGGCCAGGGCCTCGCGGGCGAGCTGCAGCTCCTCGCGTGGCCTGACCACCAGCACGGGAACGTCCGCGCCCGGCGCGCTGACGATCATATCGTCGTCCACCTGGTCGCGGGCCGGCGGCACGATGCCGAGGAGCCCGAGCCTCTGGCACACGTCGTGGCGGACCTCCGGCTGGTCCCAGCCGATCTCGCCGGTGAACACCAGCGCGTCCAGCCGGTCGAGGCTGGTCGCGGCGGCGGCCATCTCGCGGCCCACCCTGTGGGCGAACACCGCGAGCGCCAGCGCCGACGCCGGGTCACCGGCGGCCACCAGGTCGCGGGTGTCGCCCGACCTACCGTCCGACAGCCCGAGCAGCCCCGACCTGTGCTGCAGCCCGTCGCTCAGCTCGTCCAGCGTGAGCCGCTCGCCGGACAGCAGCCACAGGAGCATGCCGGGATCGACGCTTCCGGACCGGGTGCTCATGGGCACCCCCTCCAGCGGGGTGAAGCCCATCGAGGTGTCCACGCTGCCGCCGTCGCGCACCGCGCACACCGACGACCCGCCGCCCAGGTGGGCGAGGACCGCCTGCGTCGTCTCGGCCGGGCGCCCGAGAAGCCGTGCCGCCCGCTGAAGCGCCCAGGCGTACGAGAGGCCGTGGAAGCCGTAGCGGCGCAGCCCGTACGTGCTCCGCCAGCCGGCGGGCAGGGCGTACGTCGCGGCGACCTCGGGCATGCGCGCGTGGAAGGCGGTGTCCGGGCACAGCACCTGCGGGACGCCGGGCAACCGGCGCCGGGCGGCCTCGACCAGCGCGAGGGCGGGCGGCACGTGCTGGGGCGCCAGGTCGGCGAACCGCCGCACCGCCTCCAGCACGCCGTCGTCCGCGACCGTCGGAGCGCGTACGGCGTCGCCGCCGTGCACGAGCCGGTGAGCGGCCACGGCGACCTCGCACGGGGGGGCGTCGCCCAGGAATCCCTCGATGGTGCGGTCGATGGCGGACGGGCCGGGGGCCTGCCGCTCGACGTACAGCTCGTGGATCACCTCGTCGTCGCGGACCAGGTCGAGCCGCAGGCTGGAGGACCCGGCATTGACGGTCAGCGCGACAGGGGACACGGTCCGAGGCATCCCCATGCTCACACGTTTAAATCGCTCACAGGAGGTAGCGCTCTAACGACCCGACCACACCTACGAGGGGAAGGCGGCTCGATGGACGCCATCGTGCTCCTGAAGGACGACCACAAGACCGTGGAGAAGCTGTTCAAGCAGTTCGAGAAGGCGGGTGAGCGAGCTTACAAGGAGAAGCGGCAGATCGTCGATCAGATCATCCACGAGCTCACCACCCATGCCTACATCGAAGAGGAGATCTTCTACCCGGAGGCTCGTCAGGACGTCCCCGAGACCACCGACCACGTCCTGGAGAGCGTGGAGGAGCACCACGTCGTGGTGTGGATGCTGTCGGAGCTCAAGGACCTCGACCCCGAGGATGAGCGGTACGACGCGAAGGTGACCGTCCTGATCGAGAACGTCCGCCACCACGTGGAGGAAGAGGAAGAGGAGTGGTTCCCGCAGGTGCGGGAGGCCATGGGCCGCAAGAAGCTCCAGGAGCTGGGCGAGCGGATGGAGAAGGCCAAGGCCGACGCGCCCGGCGACCCCCTCAAGGTGAGGAGCGCCAAGCAGTAGAGCCTGTCGCCGGTATCCGAACCGGTGTCGACGCCGCTGTTCGGGGGCCCATCGGCAGGGAGTCGGGCTAGATCGGGCCGATGCCCCAGCGGTGGGCGACCTCGTCTCCGGGGGCGAGCCGGACGACGTCCTCGCCGGTGCGGAAGGCGTTGGGCGGGCAGCTCATCGGCTCGACGGCGAGCCCGGCTCGGCGCTGCTCTCCGGCCAGGGTGTCGCCCGTGTAGAGCTGGAGCCAGTCGATGCCCTCGGCCCCCCACAGCTCGACGCCGCGTGAGCCGTCCCCGGCGGTGAGCCTGACGCGGACGAGCCCGTCGGCGCCGCGTGCCAGGCCGGTGAACGCGGTGTCGAGCACCGTCTCGCCGATCGGGCGGGCGGTCCTGAAGTCGTACTCGGTGCCCTCGACGTCGCGCCTGCCGACGGGGATCTTGCGTTCGTTCACCGGAAGCCACTGTGCGGCGGGAAGTTCGAGCACGGCGGCGTCGACGGGCTCCCCGAGCGTGAGGTACGGATGGGCTCCGAAGCCGTACGGCGCGGCGGTGTCCCCGACGTTACGGGCGGTCGTCTCGACCGCGAGGCCGTACGGGCTCAGCGTGTAGGTGACGGTGAGGTCGAGGATGTGGGGGTAGCCGATCTGCGGGAACAGCCGCAGCCCGAGCGCCACCGACCCCTCCTCGCGCGCGACGACCCGCCATGGGAACGATCGTGAGAAGCCGTGCGCGGCGTTGCCGGTCCTGGGCTCGGTCAGCGCGAGTTGCCGCTCCTGGCCGTCGAACGTGTACCGCCCGTCCTCGACGCGGTTCGGCCAGGGGATCAGGGGCAGCCCCGCCGAGCCGAACGGGGCGTGGTCCTCGGGGTAGCCGACGATGAGCGGCCGTCCCCCGTGGGTCAGGCTCCGCAGGCCCGCCCCGACCTCGGTGACGACGGCCTGGAAGCCGCCGGCCTCGATGCTGTGCTGGGCCCCGGTAGGCGCGATCGTCGTCACCAGGCAATTGAACACTATGGCGTTACATGTCCGCCGACGTCCCGGCACCGCTGGGGATGTCGCGGTGCCGGGCGCCGGGCGGGCCTGCGGTCAGGGGCTCAGGCGGTGCAGGTCGCGCGGGAACAGGGTGGTCTGGCGGACGTTCGCGGCGCCCGTCAGGCGCGAGGTCCAGCGTTCCAGCCCGATCGCGAAGCCGCCGTGGGGAGGCATGCCGTGGGCGAAGGCGGCCAGGTACCCCTCGTAGGCATTCGGGTCCTCGCCCCGGGCGGACAGGGCGGCCAGGTAGTCGGCGTGACGGTGCAGCCGCTGGCCTCCCGTGACCAGCTCCAGGCCACGGAAGAGCAGGTCGAAACTGCGGGAGTACTCGGGCCTCTCGGGGTCGGGATGGGTGTAGAACGGGCGCTTCACCATGGGATATCCCGTGACGAACAGGAACTCCGAGCCGTGTTCGCGCAGGGCCCACTCGCCGAGCCGGCGCTCGTGGGCGGGCGCGAGGTCGGGCTCGCCGCGCGGGTCCTCCCCGGTGTGGCGGGCCAGGAGCTCCTGCGCGTCCGCGAAGTGGATCGCCGGAATCTCCTCCGGCACGCTCGGGATGGCGATCTCCAGCAGGGCGGTGGCGGCTCCGGCCCGTTCTTCGACGGACGCGTGCATGCCGGCGACGGCCTTCGTGAGCACGGCCATGACGTCGCGATGGTCGCCGACGAAGCCCAGCTCGGCGTCAAGGCTCGTGTACTGGGCGAGGTGCCTGGCCGTGTCGTGCGGCTCCGCCCGGAAGACGGGCCCCACCTCGTACACCCGCTCGAACACCCCCACCAGCGCCTGCTTGAAGAACTGCGGCGACTGGGCCAGGAAGGCGGGCTTTCCGAAGTAGTCGATGCCGAACACGTTGGCGCCCGACTCCGTCGCCGAGGCGACGATCTTGGGCGTGGACGTCTCGACGAACCCCAGCCCGTCGAGCGTGGCCCGGAACCCGGCCACGCCCGCGGCGGCGATCTCGAACGGAGCCCGCAGGCGCGGATGCCGCAGCGCCACCGGGGCGTGGTCGAGGATCGTGGGCAGCGTGCCGCCCACGACGGGCCGGTACAGGTCGAAGGGCGGCGGTTCGACCGGGGCCGAGAGCACCTCGACCGCAGGGCCGACCAGTTCGGCGCCGCCGGGAGCCTGCGCGTTGGCGGCGACCGTTCCCGTCACCTCGATGACGGTCTCCTCGGCCAGGTGCGGGTGGGGTTCGCGCAGGACGACCTGCGCGAGCCCGGAGCGGTCCCTGAGCACGAGGAAGGAGACGGATTTCAGGTCGCGGCGGCGGTGCAGCCAGCCGGCGAGACGGACGTGGTGGCCGACGTGCATGGGCAGGTCGGCGGCGAGAACTCGCGAGATCATTTCACACTCCTGCGGGAATATGAGCGATCCCTTGGGAGCGCGGGGGAGAAGGGGACTCCCGGTGCCACCGCGCTTTCGCCGCCGCCTCGGCGGCGGCCTCGAACGGCCCGATGACGGGGGCCGGCCGGCGGGGCATTGGGCGTTCCGCGCCGTTCCTCCCCGCACTCAGGAGGGTCTTCACCCGGGACGCGAGACCGCCTTCACAGCTGCCGGCGGCTCTCTGGACTCGCGCGACCCCGGAGCTACTCGTCTCCGTCGTCGTGTTGCACAGAATCCTATCTCCCTGATCAGCGTGACTCCCGGTACCCCTGCGGCTAAAAGGCCAGGTGGTGTGTATTTCGGGATGAATTACCGCTTAGGGGGAGGGTGTGCCGTCACTGAGGGGCGGCAGAGGGGTCTTCTTGAGTGAGATGCGGTGTTTGTCTTGAATTAGGCAAAATTCGGGGAAGGAACGGCATGGACGCGATCATCGTGAAGGAGGCGGCCGGCGGCATCGCTTCCGAGGTCACCGAGGAGTGGACCAAACTGCTGCGGCTGCGTGACCATCTGACCGGTCTCGGCGTGGACGCCGACCTCCGGGCCAGCATGCCCGCGCTGCTCGTGCACCGCCCGGACGTGGGCCTGCCGTTGTGGGTCTTCGTGGGGTACGGCGGCGCCTACTACTCCTGGCAGTCCGCCGAGAAGCGGCACCCGGTGACCGACGCCGAGGGCGCGGCGCTGGTGCTCGCCGACTACATCAGCGGAAGGGTCTTCCGCATCTGAGGACGGCATGGCGGGGGTCCCCCGCCTGCCCTCCTGTGGACGACGGCACCTTGTCCACAGCTCGCCTCTTGTCGCCCGTCATGGCGGGCCGATGCTCGTAGAATGACGCGATGACCTCCCCCGACAACGGCCTTGAGGCGAGCGACGCGCTGCGCGTGCTGAACCGCGTCTTCGGCTACAAGTCGTTCCGCGAAGGCCAGCAGGAGATCATCGATCACGTCGTCGAGGGCCGTGACGCGCTCGTGCTCATGCCGACCGGCGGCGGCAAGTCGCTGTGCTACCAGATCCCCGCGCTCGTGCGCGAGGGCGTCGGCGTCGTCGTCTCACCGCTGATCGCCCTCATGCAGGACCAGGTCCACGCCCTCACGGCACTCGGCGTGCGCGCGGGGTTCCTCAACTCCACGCAGGATCCCGACGAGCGGCGGCAGGTCGAGTCCGCCTTCGTGGCGGGCGAGCTCGACCTGCTCTACCTCGCGCCCGAGCGCCTGCGCGTCGACTCGACGCTGCGGCTGCTCGACCGGGGCACGATCTCCCTGTTCGCCATCGACGAGGCCCACTGCGTGGCGCAGTGGGGGCACGACTTCCGGCCCGACTACCTGGCCCTTTCGATGTTGCACGAGCGCTGGCCCGACGTCCCTCGCATCGCGCTCACCGCCACCGCCACCGAGGCCACCCACGCCGAGATCGCCGCCCGGCTCAACCTGCGGGAAGCACGCCATTTCGTGGCCAGCTTCGACCGCCCCAACATCCAATACCGCATCGCGCCCAAGAGCGAGCCCAGGCGCCAGTTGCTCAAGCTGCTGCGCGGCGAGCATCCCGGCGACGCGGGCATCGTCTACTGCTTGTCACGGGCGTCCGTCGACAAGACCGCCGAGTTCCTCGTCGAGAACGGCATCCCCGCGCTGCCGTACCACGCGGGGCTCGACGCGCGCACCCGAGCCGCGAACCAGGCGCGCTTCCTGCGTGAGGACGGCATCGTCATGGTCGCGACCATCGCCTTCGGCATGGGCATCGACAAGCCCGATGTGCGCTTCGTCGCCCATCTCGACCTGCCCAAGTCCATCGAGGGCTACTACCAGGAGACCGGTCGTGCCGGGCGCGACGGCCTGCCCTCCACGGCCTGGCTGGCCTACGGCTTGCAGGACGTGGTGCAGCAGCGCAAGATGATCGACACCTCCGAGGGCGACGACGGTCACCGCCGCCGCCTCGGCGGGCACCTCGACGCCATGCTCGCGCTCTGCGAGACGGTCGAGTGCCGGCGCGTGCGCCTTCTCGCGTACTTCGGGCAGCAGAGCGGCGCCTGCGGCAACTGCGACACGTGCCTGTCGCCGCCGGAGTCCTGGGACGGCACGATCGCCGCCCAGAAGCTCCTGTCCACCGTGGTCCGTCTGGCGCGCGAGCGGCGCCAGAAGTTCGGCGCCGGCCAGATCATCGACATCCTGCTCGGCAAGAGGACCCCCAAGGTCGTCCAGTTCGACCACGACTCCCTGACCGTGTTCGGCATCGGCACCGAGCTGAGCGAGGTCGAGTGGCGTGGCGTGGTGCGCCAGCTCCTGGCCCAGGGCCTGCTCGGGGTCGAGGGAGACTACGGCACGCTGGTGCTCACCGAGGCGAGCGGCGAGGTGCTCGGCAGGCGGCGCGAGGTGCCGCTGCGCCGCGAGCCCGAGCGCCCGGCCAAGCTTCCAGGGGCCGCCAAGACCCGCCGCACGGCCCCCGCCGCCGAGCTGCCCGAGGAGGCCGTGGCCGTCTTCGAACGGCTCCGTGCCTGGCGGGCCGCCACCGCCAAGGAGCAGGGCGTGCCCGCCTACGTCGTCTTCCACGACGCGACCCTGCGCGAGATCGCGACAGGGTCGCCGTCCTCGCTGGCCGAGCTCGGCAAGATGAGCGGTGTCGGCGAGAACAAACTGGCGAAGTACGGCCAGCAGATCCTGGACACCCTGGCGGCGTGACCGGCCGGGGCGTCAGCTCATTCGTCGGTCTTCCTGGCGGCGGCGGTCTCCTCGCCGGCGGTGGTGGGCGCCCAGGGGAGCGCGGGGAGGCCGTGCCGGGTGCGCAGGAGCATCCAGAAGAGCGGGGCCGCGAGCAGGACGCCGACGAGCACCCAGACCGTGACGGTGTTGCCGACGCCGAACATCTTCAGCGCCGAGGCCAGCAGCACGAACGCCAGCGCGCGGCGGATCAGCCCGCCGGGGGCGCGGGAGGAGATCCGCGAGCCGATGTAGACGCCGGGGATGGATCCGACGAGCAGGGCGGCGGTGACCGAGAGCTTGAAGTCGCCGAACAGCAGGTGGCCCAACGCGGCGGACATGACGAGCGGCACCGCCTGCACCAGGTCGGTTCCGACGAGCTGGTTGGCCTTGAGCCGCGGATACACGGCCAGCAGCGCCACGATGATCAGTGAGCCGGAGCCGACGGAGGTCATGCCGACCACCAGCCCGCCCACGACGCCGATCAGGACGGTCGGGACCCGGCGCACGGTGACGGCGGGCAGGCCGGTCGCGGCGGGTTCGCCCGGCTCCGCGGTACGCCGGCCGGTCGCCGCGGTACGGCCCTCGGCCCGGTCCTTCATCGCGAGATAGCCCCGTATGGCAAGGCCCGTCGCGGCGATCAGGAGCGCGACGCCCAGGGCCTTCTGGATCACTTCCTGGACGTCCTGGCCGTCGCCGAACGCCCTGGCGATCAACACGCCGCAGAACGGTTGTGGCTCGCACGCAGATTGGTTGTTTGACCTGCTGTCGTGCTGCTTGCTTTGCTCTCCCTGATCAACGCCGGTTTGTTCGGGTGGGACAT
>NZ_JBEZFH010000255.1:0-9614 GCF_040649355.1 Sphaerisporangium sp. NPDC049002
GAAATCCGCCGCCGCACCGACGTCGTCGGCAGGCCGGACTCCGGCCGGATCGGCTTCCACGGCGCGGGCACCGGGGCCGGGCGGGTCCAGATCGTCTTCCAGGATCCCTACTCCGCCCTGAATCCGGGACTGACCGTCGGCACGTCCCTGGCCGAGGCCCTCGCCGCGGCCGGGCGGCCGAGGTCCGAGGTCGGGGAGCTGCTCGAACTCGTCGGGCTGCCCGCCGCGTACGCCGGCCGCAGACCGAGGGCGCTGTCCGGCGGCGAGCGCCAGCGGGTGGCCATCGCGCGTGCCCTCGCCCCTCGCGCGGACCTGCTGGTCTGCGACGAGCCGGTGTCAGCGCTCGATGTGTCCGTCCAGGCCCAGGTGCTCAACCTGCTCGCGGACCTGCGCGGGAAGCTGGGGCTGACCCTGCTGTTCATCACCCACGACCTGGCGGTGGCCCGGCAGATCGCGGACCGCGTCTACGTGATGCGCCGGGGTCGCGTCGTGGAGAGCGGCCCCGTCGGCTCCGTGCTGGGAGCCCCCGCACACGAATACACCCGACAGCTGCTGGCCTCGATCCCGGCGGCGCAGTAGGAGGTTTTCCCCCCATGCCTGAACCACGTGTCGATGTGCTGCCCGTGACCGGTGACGTCGGGCGCGTCGCCGACGGGATCCTCGGCCTGCCCGAGGAGCTCCTGCGCCGATGGCGGCGCGCCGGGGGCGCCCAGGTGCGCACGCTCGTCACGGTCCGTTCCGGTGACGCCCTCGTCGGGGCGGCCTTCGAGGCGCACCGGCCGATGACGGCCTACAGGAAGATCGTCGACGTCTGGGCGGCGGACGAGGAGGTGGCCGACGCGCTGGTGACCACCGTCGAGGACCGGGCCTTCCAGGACGGCGCCGTCGCGGTCAAGCGGTGGTTCGCCGCCAGGGACGCCGCCTGGGAGCGGTCGCTGGATCGCGGCTACCGCGAACTTCCGGTTCCCACGTGGGCGGGACCGGTCACCGAGGACCCGGCGGATACCGGCTTCGGGCAGGTGCGATGGCGTGACAGGGCGCCCGGCCGTGCTCTGCGCTACATGCGGCAGACCACGGACTTCACCTGCGGGCCCGTGGCGCTCCAGATGGGTCTTTGCGCTCTCGGGTTGCAGGGCGAGCCCGACCGGGCCGAGGAGATGCGCCTGTGGCGCGAGGCCACGACCGTGGGCGGATGCGATCCGCTCGGGCTGGCCGTCGCCGCCGCCGGGCGCGGCGCGGCGCCCGAGGTGCTGCTGTCGGCCGAGGGGCCGGTCCTGCTCGAACTGTGCCGCACCGACGAGGAGCGCGACATGCGGGCGTTCATCCAGGCGGGGTTCAGGAACGAGCTGGCCGATCGCGGCATCGCCGTCGAGACCGCGGCGTTCGGCCTCGACCGGCTGCGTGGCGCGCTCGCCGACGGCGGCATCGCGCTGGTGCTCATCGAGCAACTGGGAATGCACGCGGAAAGCAGCCCTCACTGGATCACCGTGCACAGCGTGGACGGTGACGTCTTCTACGCCAACGACCCGTGGACCGACGCCGACCTCGGCGAGACCTACGTGGACGCCCTCGACCTGCCGTTGCCCTCGGCCGCCCTGGACCGGCTCGCGTGGTACGGCGCGCCGAGCTACCGGAGCATGGTCGTGCTCCGCCCGGCCTGACGGTCCCTCCGGCGGGCCGTCGCCGTCGCCGAGTGCCCTAGTCGGAAGGCATCGAGACCAGGGTCAGCAACCGGGTCGCCCGCGCGGTGGTCCTGTAGCTGTGCTCGGTCTCGGCCGGGAACCGGACGGTGTCGCCCGAGCGCAGCCGAACCTGCCAGGTCGCGATCTCCAATGTCACGGCGCCGGACAGCACGTAGGCGAACTCCTCCGAGCCCCGGCCGTGCGGCGCGCTCTCATGGGTGTGCTCCGGTGGCAGCACGGACTCGTAGATCTCGAACCGGCGGCGGTCCATCGAGCTGAGCAGCGTGCGCGCGGCCTCGTCGGCCGAGGCCCTCCGCATCACCTGCGGCTCGAACAGCGGCGTGCGCGTGATGTCGGCGAAGGACAGCTCCAGCGCCTCGGCGAGACCCGACAGGACCTCCACCGTCGGGTTGGCCAGGCCGCGTTCGAGCTGGGACAGCAGCGCCTTGCTGAAACCGGACCGGTCGGCGAGGTCTCGGATGCTGAGCCCCCTCGTGCGCCGAGCGTGCCTGACGTTGCTCGCTATCGCGGCCCGCACCTGCTCTGAGAGAGTGCTCACTCACCTATCACCGGCCTTCGTACGGCCGGCTCGCGCCACCGCCGCCCGCCTGCTCGCCCTGCCACGCGCCCAGCCTAGTGGGCCGCGCCCGCGGGCGCGGAGGCGGCGACGTCGTGACGGGCGGCGGGGACGCCGTCCCCGTGCGGGCGCCCGCTACCAGGCGACCGGCAGCCGGTGCACGCCGTAGATCGCCATGGTGGAGCGCGTCGCCACCTCCTCGGGAGGCACGGCGAGTCGCAGGCCGGGGAAGCGGCGCAGCAGCGCTGGGTATCCGACGCGCATCTCCACGCGGGCGAGCTGCTGCCCGAGACACTGGTGGACGCCGTGGCCGAAGGCCAGATGTCCCGTCCCCTGCCGCGTGAGGTCGAGCGTGTCAGGGTCCTCGAAATGGCCGGGGTCACGGTTGGCGGCGGCCAGGGACACCGTCACCGTCTCCCCCGCCTTGATCACCTGGCCCTCGATCTCCACGTCCTCCCGTGCCGCGCGCACGACGCCGACGTGGACGATGGTGAGGTAGCGCAGCAGCTCCTCAACGGCGGTCGCGGCCCGGGAGGGGTCGTCGCGCAGCGCGGCCAGCTGGACGGGGTTCCGCAGCAGCGTGAACGTGCCAAGCGCGAGCATGTTGGCGGTGGTCTCGTGGCCCGCGACCAGCAGGAGCATCGCCACGCCGGTGATCTCGTCCTTGGTGAGCCGCCGGGCCGACACCAGGCTGCTGATCAGGTCGTCGCCGGGCTCGGCGCGCTTCTGGACCACCAGCTCCCGCATGTACCCCATCAGGTCGTCCATCGCCTCCCGCACCTGCCCGGGCGTCGATTCGAGGTCGAGCATCACCCGCGACCGGCTCTGGAACCGGTGGTGCCCGCTGTACGGCACGCCGAGCAGCTCGCAGATGACCAGGGAGGGGATGGGCAGCGCGAACTCCTCCACCAGATCGGCGGGAGGGCCCGCCTGCTCCATGGCGTCCAGCCGGTCCGCGGTGATCCTCTCGATCCTCGGCTCCAGCCGCTTCATGTGGTGCACGGTGAAGTGGCCGGTGAGCTGCCGGCGGAAGCGGGTGTGCTCGGGCGGGTCCTCCTGCAGGAAGAACCCCGGCACCTCGGCGATCAGCTCCTGGGTGACCCGCTCGCCGACCGGCGGGTGCAGCAGGTCGGGATCGGTGCTGAAACGGGGGTCGGCGAGCACCGCGCGGGCGGCGGCGTGGCCGGTCACCAGCCAGCCCACGTGCCCGTCGGTGTAGAGCATCGGCCGGATCGGCCCCTCCTCGCGCCACCGGCGCAGATCGCGCGGCGGGTCGAAGGGATTCTGGCGGTCCAGGGGAAGGGTGACGGGGTTCGACATCGCGTGCGTCATGATGCGTTCCTCCCTTTCTCCACAAGACCCTACAAGCTGCGATATTTCCCTGAATGAAAGGAACTATCCGGTGTGGTAAATTTCGCCCACCCCATCGAGCCTCCGGCGGACGAGCGGCCGTCCATGGACATCAGGGCAGCTAGGACGCCTGCCGGACGCCTGACCGCGTACCGTCCGGTCCCATCGGAAAAGGAGAATCGCGCCAGTTCGAGCAGAGTGCAACAATCACCTGAACCATCAACAGAACCCATTCCAACCCTATTTATTTCGCAATATCCACACAAAGAGCTGTAGCGGGTTCAGAAGAAAAGCGGCGCGTCCTGTGACCCCCGCGACGCGGCCTGACGCGGAGGCGGCCATCGGCACCCGGCGCGGGCAGCGGAACGGCCCGGCGGATGGGTGTTCCGCCGGGCCGTCCTGTGTGTCGGAGTGAACCCCCGAGGGCGAGGCCTCGGCCTCGCCTTACCCTGCTCAGCTCTTGGCGAGCAGGGAGCGCAGGACGTACTGCATGATGCCGCCGTGGCGGTAGTAGTCGGCCTCTCCGGGCGTGTCGATGCGCACGACGGCCTGGAACTCCCGGTCCCCCGCCTTGACCGTCACGGTCGCCGGGGTGGTGCCCGAGTTGAGCTCCTCGACACCGGTGATGTCGAAGGTCTCCTCACCCGTCAGGCCCAGCGAGGCGGCGCTCTCGCCCTCGGGGAACTGCAGCGGGAGGACGCCCATGCCGATCAGGTTGGAGCGGTGGATGCGCTCGTAGGACTCGGCGATGACGGCGCGGACGCCGAGCAGGGCCGTGCCCTTGGCCGCCCAGTCGCGTGAGGAGCCGGAGCCGTACTCCTTGCCCGCCAGCACGACCAGCGGGACGCCGGCCGCCTGGTAGTTCACCGAGGCGTCGTAGATCGCTACGACCGGGCCTCCGTCCTTGGTGAAGTCGCGGGTGAAGCCGCCCTCGGTGCCCGGCGCGATCTGGTTGCGCAGGCGGATGTTGGCGAACGTGCCCCGGATCATGACCTCGTGGTTGCCGCGCCGGGAGCCGTAGGAGTTGAAGTCCTTCAGCTCGACGCCGTTCTCCTTGAGGTAGCGCCCTGCGGGCGAGTCGGACTTGATGGAGCCGGCCGGGGAGATGTGGTCGGTCGTCACCGAGTCGCCGAGCAGCGCCAGCGTCCGGGCGCCGTGGATGTCGGTCACGGCCTCCGGCTTGCTCGGCATGCCGTCGAAGTACGGCGCCTTGCGCACGTACGTCGAGGCCGGGTCCCACTCGAAGGTGTCGCCGGTCGGGATCGGCAGCGAGCGCCATGCCTCGTCGCCCTTGAACACGTCGGCGTAGTCACGCTTGAACATGTCCTCGCCGATCGAGGAGTTGACGACCTCGGCGATCTCCTCGGTGGAGGGCCAGATGTCCGCCAGGAACACCGGCTGGCCGTCGGCGCCGGTGCCGAGCGGCTCGGTGTCCAGGTCGAGGTCCATCGTGCCGGCCAGGGCGTACGCGACGACCAGCGGCGGCGAGGCGAGGTAGTTCATCTTGACGTCGGGGTTGATCCGGCCCTCGAAGTTGCGGTTGCCGGACAGCACGGCGGTGACGGCCAGGTCGCCGGACTGGACGGCCTCGGAGATCTCCTCGGGCAGCGGCCCGGAGTTGCCGATGCAGGTGGTGCAGCCGTAGCCGACGAGGTTGAACCCGAGCTTGTCGAGGTAGGGCGTGAGCCCGGAGCGCTCGAAGTAGCCGGTGACGACCTGCGAGCCCGGGGCCAGCGAGGTCTTCACCCACGGCTTGCGGGTGAGCCCCTTGTCGACGGCGTTCCTGGCCAGCAGGGCCGCGCCGATCATGACGTACGGGTTGGAGGTGTTGGTGCAGGAGGTGATCGCGGCGATGACCACCGCGCCGTGGTCCAGCTCGAACGACGTGCCGTCGGCCAGCGTGACCGGGGTCGGCCTGCGCGGGCGGTCGCGGCCGGCCTCCGAGCCGGGCTCGGTGGCGGCGGCCGGCTTGTCCTCCTGCTTGTCGTGCCCGTCGGCGCTGGCGTTGGAGGCCGGCGAGTCGGAGGCGGGGAAGGACTCCTTGCCCTCCTCGTCGGTGCCGTTGGCGTCAGGGACGAACACCCGCACGTCGTGGCGCCAGGTCTCCTTGGCCGAGGACAGCGCGATGCGGTCCTGCGGGCGCTTCGGGCCGGCGATGGACGGGACGACGGTCGCGAGGTCGAGCTCGATGTACTCGGAGAAGACCGGCTCGACGGAAGGGTCGTGCCAGAGGCCCTGCTCCTTGGCGTACGCCTCGACCAGCGCGACCTGCTCGGCGCTGCGGCCGGTGAGCTTGAGGTACTTCACCGTCTCGCCGTCGATCGGGAAGATCGCGCAGGTGGAGCCGAACTCGGGGCTCATGTTGCCGATCGTGGCCCGGTTGGCCAGCGGCACGGCGGTCACGCCGTCGCCGTAGAACTCGACGAACTTGCCGACGACGCCGTGCTGCCGCAGCATCTCGGTGATCCGCAGGACCAGGTCGGTCGCGGTCGCGCCCGGAGGAAGCTGGCCGGTGAGCTTGAAGCCGACGACGCGCGGGATGAGCATGGAGATCGGCTGGCCGAGCATCGCGGCCTCGGCCTCGATGCCGCCGACGCCCCAGCCGAGCACGCCGAGGCCGTTCTCCATGGTGGTGTGGGAGTCGGTGCCGACGCAGGTGTCCGGGTAGGCCCTGCCGTCGCGGATCATGACGACGCGGGCGAGGTGCTCGATGTTGACCTGGTGCACGATGCCGGTGCCCGGCGGGACGACCTTGAACTCGTCGAACGCCGTCTGGCCCCAGCGCAGGAACTGGTAGCGCTCGTGGTTGCGCTCGTACTCGCGGTCGACGTTGCGCTGGAAGGAGTCGGGGCCGCCGAAGAAGTCGACGATGACGGAGTGGTCGATGACCATCTCGGCCGGGGCGAGCGGGTTGATCTTGCTCGCGTCGCCGCCGAGGTCGCGTACGGCCTCGCGCATGGTGGCCAGGTCGACCACGCAGGGCACGCCGGTGAAGTCCTGCATGATCACGCGGGCGGGCGTGAACTGGATCTCCACGCTCGGCGCCGCGGTGGGGTCCCACCCGCCGAGCGCGCGGATGTGGTCGGCGGTGATGTTCGCGCCGTCCTCCGTGCGCAGCAGGTTCTCCAGCAGGATCTTCAAGCTGTACGGGAGGCGTTCCGACCCCTCGACGGCGTCCAGCCGGTAGATCTCGTAAGCCGCGTCACCGACGCGGAGGGTGTCACGGCAACCGAAGCTGTTCGCGGACACGGAGACTCGCCTCCCTCATTTCACGCTCATCGCCACTGATGGTGGGGCACACAGTTTTCCTGGTTCGCCCCATAGATCCTGCCGCACCGGTGGAGTGCCATCACCAGTTAGGCTGCCCTAACCACCTTGGGCAGGACAGATCTCTCGATATCAAGATATCCCTCAGGTATCTCGACATCAAGTTACCCTCTGGTAGGCCGTCAGGTGGACGCGGGCATGAGGCGTGCCGCCAGCAGGCCTATCACGACGACCGAGAGCACAGGGCCGAGAATCTTGATCTCGAACGCCTGGCCGGTCTTGATCCCGATGCGGTAGGGCAGGACCCACCGGTGCCTCATCGGCCACAGCACCGGGCATCCGCGCTCGGTCAGGCAGTCGCCGACCACGTGGGCGAGGCATCCGACCGCGACGGCGAGGCCCAGCCAGAGGTAGCCCACGTCGCGGGAGTGGAACAGGATGAACGTCCCCGCGGTCAGGCCGATGTTCACCAGGGCCGAGGTGATGGTCTTGCCGGGGACGCCGATGCCGATCGACCGCAGCGCCAGCCCGATCATCAGGATGACCACGATGTCGCGGCCGATCGCGTAACGATCGGCCAGCAGGTGGGAGCCGGCGCCGGCGGCGATGGCGAACAGCAGCGAATGGGTGGCGTGCCGGTGGCCCCCGCTGGCCCAGTTGAACGCCTTGCTGAGCACCCAGGTGGCCGGGCCGAACGTCTGGGCGATCGTGGCGTGCGGGTGGTCGAGATCGGGGAGCATCGCCGCGCCCGCGCAGACCAGGGCCCCGGCGATCAGCTCGCCGGGCGAGAGCACGTTGGCCACCACGGGCGTCAGCTCGCCCGCGAGTCCTCCGAGAGCGGGAAGCGCCGTGAGCCCGGGCGCGATGAGCAGCCAGGCGGCGGCGCCGCTCAGCGCGTGGGTATGCCCCATCATGCGTAGATCACGATCGGGCACCCTACGGCAAAATCTCCCCCATCCGGCGGAACCCTCTCGGTAACCGGGCGGCGTGTCGCCACCGTCCGGAGTCGCGCCAGGTCAAGGGCTCGTGAGGTGGAGGCGAAAGCAGACGGGACCGTTCCGCTCCAAGAGCACCCCCCAGCCCTCTCAGAGCAGAACGATCCCGTCCGAAACCTGATAACGCTCGGATCTCGATGTCTGTTCCCGTCCTCGCGTGATCTGCGTCACTTCTTCGAGATTGCTCACGGTCCCGCCGCGCCCCGGGCGGGTCCGCCGTGCGTACGCCCGCCCCGCCGGGCATTCGCGACATGACTTCTTCTTGACGAGGGGTTGCGTCCCAGAATGTTCTCGATATATCTTTGAGGCATCGAGAACGATCGAAAGTCGATCGCCACTTGCAAGGGGGAAAGTCAATGACCCACACGTATCCGATCGGAGGCGCGCTGCCCGACCCGCGTGCCATCAAGGGCGCCGCGCTGGCCGCGCTCGGCTCCATGGCCTCCGCCTGGCAGCAGGGGCACCACGGGCACCACCACGGCCCCCAGGGCCACCCGCGCGACGAAGAGGGCCGCGAGCGCCGTTTCCGGGGGCATCGGGGGCCGGGGCCTTTCGGCTGGGACTTCGGGCGCGGCCCGTTCGGGCCCGGTTTCGGGTTCGGCGGCGGGCGCCCGCCGTTCGGCAGGGGCGGCCGCAAGGCCAAGCGGGGCGACGTCCGCGCCGCCATCCTGGCCCTGCTGGCCGAGGAGCCGCGCAACGGCTACCAGGTGATCCAGGAGATCGCCCAGCGCAGCGAGGGAGGCTGGAAGCCGAGCCCCGGCGCGGTCTACCCGGCGCTGCAGCAGCTCACCGACGAGGGCCTGGTGCGCGCCGAGGAGACCGACGGCCGCAAGACCTTCACGCTCACCGAGGCCGGCCGCGCCTACGTGAGCGAGCACCCCGAGGAGGTGCGCGCCCCCTGGGAGGACATGACGCCGAACGTCGACGAGGGTGTGCACGAACTCTTCGATTTGTCGCGCCAGGCCGCCGCGGCGCTCTTCCAGATCGCGCAGACTGGCAGTGACGGGCAAATCGGGCAGGCGAAGCAGATCTTGGCCGAGACGCGGCGCAAGCTCTACCAGATCCTGGCCGACGGCGACACCTCGGAGGAGTGACCCTCGATGACCTCGCGGGACGATCTGCGGATCGGTGACGCGGAACGCGACGAGGTGATGACCGCCCTGCGCGAGCACTTCGCGCAGGGCCGGCTCACCCACGCCGAACTGGACGAACGACTCGACACCGCCCTCGCCGCCCGCACCGCGAGCGACCTGCGGCAGATGACGGCCGACCTTCCCGGACCGGCCTCGCGGCGCCCCGTCGAGTACGCCCGGCCGCGGGCGGACGGCTGGACGCCGCCGCAGCACGCCGACCTCGCCTCCTGGGGTCACCACATGGCTTACAGGGCCGAGAGGGCCGCGGCGCGCCGCGAGCGGTTCGAGCGGCGGCGCGGGCGCCACGGCGGGCCCCCGGTCTTCCTGTTCGTCCTCGCGTTCATCCTCATCGCGTCGGTGGTCACCGGCTTGGCCGGGCCGCTGCTCGGTCTGGTGAAGGTGCTGTTCTTCGTGGGGCTCGCCTTCACCCTGATCAGGCTGGCGCACCACCGCCACCATCTCCGCCATCCCCGCCTCGGGCGCCGCCGCTGAGGACCCCTCAGGGCACATCGAGTCGTCTAGGAGAGGCGAAGTCCCTCCAGCCGATGACGCCCTTCGAGCGCAAGATCGTGCACGACGCCGTCGCGGCGGCGGGGCTGAGGAGCGAGTC
>NZ_JBEZFH010000256.1:0-9437 GCF_040649355.1 Sphaerisporangium sp. NPDC049002
CATCGCCGGGGAGATGTCCACCGCCACGACGCGCCGGAACCGCCGCGCGGCGGCCAGGCTGAACCGGCCCGTCCCGGCGCCGAGGTCCACGACGCCGGCGTCGTCGTGGCCGGTGGCGCGGCCGATCAGGTTGTCCCCGAGGGTCCGGGCGAAGTCGAGGTAGGACACCTCCCCTGTCGCGGCCCACAGCCCGACGAACGTCTCCAGCAGGCCCGCCGAACCACAGCACTGGCAGGCCACGTTCCAGAACCCGGCGGTCTGGCGGCGCGGGACGCCGCTGCACATGATGCCGGCGGCGAGCCTCCGCACCCAGTCGAGGTCGCCCTGGTCCCCCGTCACGCGGTAGAGCTCGTAGAACATGCGGGCCACCCCGGCCGACCCCGAGCACAGGCCGAGGTAGTGCAGGCCACGGCCCTGCGGGACGTGGTGCGGCACCAGGACGTGCTTGTCGCTCACCGTGCTGACGGTGCGGACGAAGTCGGCCCCCCTGCGTGCCGCGTCGAGGAACCGCCTGTCCCGCGTCACCCCGTACAGCCGGGCGAGCAGGAAGGCGGTGCCGGCCGTGCCGGACAGGAAGCCGGGCGTGACGGCGTCCACCGGCAGGTCGGGACACCCGTCCTGACCGAACCTGTGCCCGGGCACCACCTGGTCGGCGACGCGCGACCCGGCCTCGACGGCGATCTCCTCGTACGCCGAGACGCCGAGGATGCCCGAGGCGTGCAGCAGGCCGAGGATGATGCCGCCGTCGCCGCGCTGCGCGGGGTCGCCCGTCCAGCCCACGCCGCCGTCGGTCCTGCGGAGGCTGCGGACGACGCGGTCGGCCCCGGCTCTGGCCGCGACCTCCAGGCTCTCGTCACCGGTCGCCCACCCCGCCTCCGCCAGCGCGAACACCATGCCGGCGAGGCCGTGGTAGAGCGACAGGCCCGCCTCGTCCCTCAGGGTGGCGGCCAGGTAGCGCGCGCCCTGCCGGGCGTCCTCCAGGTAGGCCTCGTGCCCGGTCGCCGCGGCGAGCTCCAGGAAGAACAGCACGATGCCCGCGGCCCCGGCGTACAGCGAGCCGGGATGGCCCGACCTGGCCGACTGGCGCCGGGGGTCGGGGTTGGCGCGCCAGTGACGCCCGCGCTCGTCGTCGACCGCCGCCGACCGGATCCAGCGGCCCGCCATGATCGCCGCGGTGAAGGGGCTCTCGGCGCGCGGCCACGACGGGTGGTTCCGGTCAGGGCTCATGTCGCCTCCTCTGCGCGGCCTAGTATCCCACGAACTTGGTAGGAAAACTATGCAATCGGCGGGCATTGACGCAAGGCACGGCCGACTTCCTCATCGGCCGCACTAGAAGAATCTCACGAACCCCGCCCGCTGGATAAGCCAACTTTGCCATCGCGCCGAGATCGGACCGCGCTCGACCGCTTCTCCTGGGGTCGCGACCGCACTACCGGAAACATGGGGATGGGAGGCCATCCGGTTGCCTCCCGGTGGCGTGAGGCTGTTCAGTGAGAGGGTGAGCACCGGACGGGGACGCGACACGCGGGAACCCGGCCCGGTCCGCGCGGAAGGGATGGCCCGGTGAGTGACATCAGGAACGTACCGGCACTGGCGGACTCGGTGCGGACGACCCCCGACGGGGTGGACATCCTCGACCGCCGCGTCTACCCGTTCGAACGCCGATGGGTGCACTGCGCCACCATGGAGGACGTCGCGGTCGCCATCGAGCGGATGGTCACGCAGAGCACGGGGCCGCACTTCGCCACGACCGCCGGCATGATCCTCGCCGCCCGGGAGGCGCGGGACGCCGCCCCCGGGGCCGCCGCCGACCGGCTGCGCGCCGCCGGGCGCAGGCTGATCGCCACCCGGCCCACCAACAACCACATCCGCGACGCCGTGCTCGCGATCCTGGCGGACACCGTGGACGGCCCGCTCGCCGGAGCGTCCGGGGAGGAGCTGGTCGCCGCCGTGGAGAAGGCGGCGACCGCCCACGACGAGGGCTACCGCGCCGGGATCCGCTCCCTCGGCCGGCACGCCGCGGAGTTGCTGGAGGACGGCGCCCGCGTGCTCACCCACTGCTGGGGCGACGCCTACCTGATCGGCGCCGTCCAGGCCGCCGAGGAGATGGGCAAGCGGCTCGAATTCGTCTGCACCGAGACCCGGCCCTACCTCCAGGGGGCGAGGCTCACCGCCGCCACGCTGGTCGAGATGGGCTACCGCCCCACCCTGATCACCGACGGCATGGTGCCGTCCGCGCTGGCGAACGGGCTGGCCGACGTGGCGCTGGTCGCCTCCGACCGTGTGACCATGGACGGCCACGTGGTGAACAAGGTGGGCACGCTCGCGGTGGCGCTCGCCGCGCAGGCGTTCGGCGTGCCGTTCTACGCGCTCTCCCACGCTCCCGACCCGCTCTCGCCCGGCATCGGGGACGTCGAGATCGAGCACCGCGACGGCGAGGAGGTCCTGCACGTGCTCGGCAGGCGCACCGCAGCCGAGGGCACGCGGGGCTACTACCCGGCCTTCGACGCCACGCCGCCCCACCTGGTGACCCGGATCGTCACCGAGCGCGGCGCGTTCGTGCCCGCCCGCGTGTCCGACCACTTCGCCACCGTCTCGGGCGGGGACGACGGCTTCGCCGGAGAGGCACCGCCCGCGCCATGAGCGCGGCCCACCGCGTCGTCGTCGACACCGACACCGGCATCGACGACGCCCTCGCGCTGCTCTACCTGGCCGGGCGCCCGGACGCGGAGATCGTGGCCGTGACCTCGGTGTTCGGCAACTGCCTTGAGCGGGACGCGGTCCGCAACATCGGGTACGTCACCCGGCTGCTCGGGATGTCGGCGCCGATCGCGCGCGGCGCGGCCGAGCCGCTGTCCGCCACCGTGCGCGTCACCCGCGAGGCCCACGGCCGGGACGGCCTCGGCGATCTCGGCTACGACCGCCCGATGCCGTCGGTGACCGGGGAGACGGCCTCCGAGCTGCTTGTACGGCTGGCGGACGAGCGGCCGGGCGAGCTCGACCTGCTGGCACTCGGGCCGCTGACCAACCTCGGCCTGGCGTTGCGCGCCGACCCGGCGCTCTTTACAAAGTATCGTTCGGTCGTGCTGATGGGCGGCTCCGGGCCGTACGCCGCCCCCGGCGACGCGCTGATGGCTGACGTCAACGTCGCCCGCGACCCCGTGGCGGCCCGGATGGTGGTCAGCGCCCCGCGAAACGAACTGGTCATGGTGGGGGTGAACGTCACCGCGACGACGATCCTGGAGGAACCGGACATCAGGGCACTGCGCGCGGCCGGTACCCCGATCGCGCGGTTCGCCGCCGAGATCCTCGGCCCCTATCTGGACTTCTACGAGAAGGAGCGGGGCCGGAGGGTCGTCCCGCTGCACGACCCGCTGGCGGCGGGCATCCTGCTCGACCCCGGCCTCGCGACGGCCGCCACGCTCGGGCCGGTCGAGGTCGTCCGCGAGGGGTCCCTGTGGCGGGCCCGGCCGACGCGGGTGACGGCCACCGGCGTGGGGGCGGCGCGGGCCGCCGAGGACCTGGGCCCGCCCTTCCCGTACGAGAGGGCGCCCGGCACCCGGGTGATCACCGCGGTCGACGCGGCCGGGTTCACCGGCGGCTTCGTCCGGACGCTGACCCGGCCGTGAGCCCCGCGCTCAGGCCGGCGGCCCCGCACGGCGCCTATTCGGCCCCGGCGGCGAGGCGGACGAACAGATCGAGCGCGGCCTCGCGGACGTCGGCGGGGGTGACGCCGTCGAGCGCGGCCCGCGCCTCGGAGATGTCCCGGGTGGTGGCGCAGGTGATGGCCACCGACGTGGCGGCGGCGTGGCTCAGGGAGCCCGCGGGCGCGCTGTCCGCGATCTCCCGGGCGGTCGTGGCGAGATCGAGGTTGTCGGTCCTCGGTGCGGTGCTCAACGGGGTCTCCTCGCGGTAGCGGGTCTGGTGGAGTGCCGGGGCTCGGGCCGTCCCGAGTACCGGAGTGTGGCGAACGGCGCATCGGGCCAGGACGGATCAGGTCATCCTGCTCCACGGAGACCCGCCCATGCCACTCGCCGGGCGATATGTGATGTGCCCCAGAGGATATGCGAACCGTGCGGGGCCGCATGGGGCGTGACCGCACTCACGAGGGCGGGGCGGCCGCGATGGGCGCATCCTTTTCCATCTGTTTCAGGAATACTCACGGCCCCTTGGAAGGCTGGAGCTAAGCGCGGGAGCCGATCGACCGGGAGACCGGCCAGGGGCCGAGGAGGCGGCTTGTCTCAAGATCGAGGAGGCTACCCTGTGAAAGCGACCAGGAATGTCGGCGATCGGTCCGTTCCCACTACCTGAGGATCGTGCATGGAACTCGGCGTTGCGCTTCCCACGTCCAGGGCACTCGCGTCACCCGCGAACATCGCCCGTTATGCCCAAGAGGCCGAGAGGCTGGGCTACGACTCGCTGTGGACCTACGAGCGGCTCCTGCGCCCGTTCGCGGAGCTTCCCCAGCCCGGCGGGGGTCCGCCGCAGCGGATCCCGGAGGTCTATCGGGCTGACGTACGAGCCGCTTGAGACGCTCAGCTACGTCGCCGCGCTCACCGAGCGGATCAAGCTCGGGACCAGCGTCATCGACGCGCTGTTCCACCCGCCGGTCGTGCTGGCGCGCCGGTTCGCCACCCTGGACCAGTTCAGCGGCGGGCGCGTGATCGCGGGCCTGGGGCAGGGATGGATGCCCCAGGAGTTCGAGACGGCCAACGTGCCGATGCGCCGGATGGGCGCGGGCATGGACGAGGTGGTCGCCGCGATGCGGGCGTGCTGGGGTCCCGACCCGGTGGAGTACCAGGGCCGGTTCTACCGGATCGCCTCCTCGGAGGTGAATCCGAAGCCGGTGCAGGCCACGATCCCCATCCTGCTGGGCGCCATGACGCCCGCGGGGATCCGGCGAGCCGGGCGGATCGCGGACGGGCTGAACCCGATCGCCGTCTCCGACGAGGCGGTGCGGCGGCTCGCGGGCGACTTCCGGGAGGCGGCACGCCAGGCCGGACGCGACGCCTCCTCCCTCACCGTGATCGCGCGGGCGAACGTGCCGATCACCCGCGAGCCGCTGGGCGGCGACCGCCCGTTCCTCGGCGGGGCCCCGCGCCAGATCGCCGAGGACCTCAAGCGGCTCGAAGGCGGCGGCGTCGACCACGTGCTCCTCGCCAGCATGGCCGCGACCGACATCGACGAGGAGATAGGGCTCCTCGAAGAGCTCCAGACCGCCGTCCGGAGCCGACACGGTCCCGCGACCCGGCACCGCCGTCCGGAGCCGACACGGTCCCGCGACCCGGCACCGCCGTCCGGAGCCGACACGGTCCCGCGACCCGGCACCGCCGTCCGGAGCGGGCACGGTCCCGCGACCGGCACCGCCGTCGTCCGCCGCGCGCTCAGGCATCCCTGTGAGGCCGCGCGGCGGGCGTGCCCGGCGGTCACCCGCCGGGCTGGGGGATTCCGAGGTGGTCGCGGAGCGTCGTGCCGGTGTAGTCGGCGCGGAACACGCCGCGCTCCTGCAGGATCGGCACGACGTGGTCGACGAAGTCGTCCAGGCCCCCCGGGGTCAGGTGCGGCACCAGGATGAAACCGTCGGCGGCGTCCGACTGGACGAACTCGTCGATGCGGGCGGCCACGGAGGCCGGCGTGCCGACGAAGTTCTGGCGGCCCGTCACCTCGATGACCAGCTCGCGGATGCTGAGCTTCTTCTCGTCGGCGAGGGCACGCCACTTGGCGGCCACCTCCGCCCGGTCCCCGATCGGCACCCGTCCCGCCGACACCCCGCCCGACAGGTCGGGGTCGAGGTCCGGCAGCGGGCCTTCGGGGTCGTAGGCGGACATGTCCCTCCCCCAGACCTGCTCCAGGAAGGCGATCGCCGTCTGCGGGCCCACCTGGCGCCGCCGGATCTCGGCGGCGTTCTCCGCCGCGTCCTCCTCGGTGTCGCCCAGCGCGAACGTCGTGGCGGGAAGGATCTTCAGCCGGTCCTCCGTGCGGCCGTACCTGGCCATCCGGCCCTTGACGTCCCTGTAGAAGGCCTGGCCCTCGTGGAGGGTGCCGTGCCTGCTGAAGATGACGTCCGCCGTGGACGCGGCGAACTCGCGGCCCTCGTCGGAGTCGCCCGCCTGGATGATCACCGGGTGCCCCTGCGGGCCGCGCGGGACGTTGAACACCCCGGAGACGTCGAACTGTGCCCCTTGATGCCGCACCGGGGCGATCCCGTCCGGCCGTACGAACACCCCCGTCCCGGGGTCGGCGACGACGGCGTCCTGCCGCCAGGAGTCCCACAGCTCGCGGGCGAGCTGGAGGAACTCGGCCGCCCGGTTGTAGCGGTCGGCCCGGTCGAGGAAACCGCCACGCCGGAAGTTCTCCCCGGTGAAGGCGTCTGACGTGGTGACGACGTTCCAGGCGGCGCGGCCCTCGCTCAGGTGGTCGAGCGTGGCAAGGCGCCGCGCCAGCTCGTACGGCTCGTTGAACGTGGCGTTGACCGTGCCGGCCAGGCCGAGCCGCGTCGTGACGGCGGCGAGCGCGGAAAGGACGGTGAGCGACTCCGGGCGGCCGACGACGTCCAGGTCGTGGATGCGGCCCTTGAGCTCGCGCAGCCGCAGTCCCTCCGCAAGGAAGAAGAAGTCGAACTTCCCCCGCTCGGCCGTCGCGGCGAGGTGGCGGAACGAGGAGAAGTCGATCTGGCTCCCGGACCGGGGATCGGCCCAGACCGTGGTGTCGTTGACGCCGGGAAAGTGCGCCGCCAGATGAACCTGCTTGCGCGGCCTGCTCATCGGAGGATCCTCCTGCTTCGATCCGGACCCCCGCGCGGGGGCCGCGCCTGCGACGTGCCTGCCAGGCCGCCAGGTGTTCTCCGGGGCACCCCGCGCGGAGCGAAGGTCGCCGGCCGACCGGCCGGGCCTTTGCGTCGGCTCAATACCTAGTTAAAAGGTAGGAAAAATAGGTTTCCCTGTCAACCACCCGATCCGGCACCGGGGCCTCGTCATGGTGGGGCTAGCACTACCGCGTACCGGCGTGGTGCCTGGATATCGCCGTACCCGGCGATCCCGACAGTCTTGGACGGGCCGTCCCAACCCATCCCGAAAACGCTACGCGGCGCATCCCCAGGGTTGACGCGGTCATCGATCCGCCACCACGTGAGGAGACCTGTGACCAGCTCATCCACGATCGAAGCCCCGGATCGGGAGGCGCGCGGCAGCGACTTCGCCCGGCTGTCCCGCCGGATCACCGAGGCCGGACTGCTCGACCGGCGCCCCGCCTACTACGCGTTGCGGCTCGGCGTCGTCGCGGCCCTGTTCGTGGCCGGCTGGGTCGCGTTCTTCATGGTGGGCGACTCCTGGTACCAGCTCCTGGTCGGGGCGTTCCTCGCGCTGGTCTTCGCCCAGGTGGCGCTCGTCGCCCACGACCTCGCGCACCGGCAGGTCTTCCGTTCCCGGCGTACCAGCGAGATCGCGGGATGGGTGGCGGGCAACCTCGGCGTCGGCATGAGCTACGGCTGGTGGATGGACAAGCACACCAGGCACCACGCCAACCCCAACCACGAGGACCACGACCCCGACGTCTCCCCCAACGTCCTGGTCTGGTCGCAGCGGCAGGCCGCCGTCAGCCGGGGCGTGGCCAGGTACATCGGCCGCTGGCAGGCGTTCCTGTTCTTCCCTCTGCTGACGCTGGAGGGCCTGCACCTCCACGTGGCCGGCTTCCGGGCCCTCGGGCGGCCGTCGCTCAAGCACCGGGGGGTCGAGGGCACACTGCTCGTCGTCCACTTCGCGGCCTACTTCGCGGCGGTCTTCGCGGTCCTGCCGCCCGGCAAGGGGCTGCTGTTCGTCGCCGTGCACCAGGCGATCTTCGGCGTCTACCTGGGCTGCACGTTCGCGCCCAACCACAAGGGCATGCCGATGATGACCGGTGACGAGCGCCCGGACTTCCTGCGCCGCCAGGTGCTCACCTCCCGCGACGTGCGGGGCGGGCGCATGGTGGACATCGCCCTCGGCGGGCTCAACTACCAGATCGAGCACCACCTGTTCCCGAGCATGCCGATGCCCAACCTGCGCAGGGCCCAGCCGATCGTCCGGGCCTACTGCGCGGAGCTGGGCATCCCCTATCTCGAAAGCAGCCTGTACAGCTCGTACGCCCAGGCCCTGCGCCACATGCACCAAGCGGGCGCCCCGCTGCGAGCCCGGGAGCGCTGAGCGGCCGATACCGAGGCCACAGGGCCGGCGACGGGGGCGACACGGCGCCCGCGGGCCGGTTATCCGAGGCCGGGCTTCAGCGTCACCTTGGTCCAGCCGGGCTCACGCTTGTCGAAGTGCGCGTAGGCGTCCGGCGCCTCGCGGAGCGGCAGCTCCTGCGAGAGGATGAACGACGGCTCGACCCTGCCGGTGTGGATGAGGTTGCGCAGGTGTCGGTCGTAGCGCTTGACCGGGCACTGGCCACCGCCGATCGTCTGGCCCTTGTACCAGTGCCAGCCGTACTCCAGCGGTACCCGTCCGTGCCTGGCGAGATCGTCGACGCCTCCCGGGTCCTCCGGGACGAACACGCCCACGACGCCGATGCCGCCGGTGTACCGCACCGACTCCACCAGCTTGTTGAGGGTGTCGTCGGGTTGCTCGTGGCCCTGAGGGTCGTGCGCCTGGTAGCCCACGCACTCGCATCCCCGGTCGGCCCCCTCTCCGTTGGTGAGCTCCAGCACCCGCTCGACCGGGTCGCCCTTGGAGTCGTCGATCGCGATGGCGCCGATCTTCTCCGCCAGGGCCAGGCGGTCGGGATGGCGGTCCACCACCATGATCTTGCTGGCGCTCTTCACCACGGCCGAGAGCGCGGCCATGAGCCCGACGGGGCCGGCCCCCATGATGACGACCGACTCGCCCGGGCGCAGCCCGGCCATCTCGGTGGCGTGGTATCCGGTGGGGAAGACGTCCGAGCACATCACGTAGTCGTTCTGCTTGTCGAGACCGTCCTCGGGAATCCGGCAGCAGTTGAAGTCCGCCCAGGGAACCCGGAGGAACTCCGCCTGGCCGCCCTCCCAGGGGCCCATGTCGGCGAAGCCGTACGCCCCGCCGCAGAGTCGGGGATAGTCGGGATTGGCCCTGACGCAGTAGTTGGTGAACCCGGCGTTGCAGTTCTTGCACCCACCGCACGCGACGTTGAACGGAATCGAGACCAGGTCGCCGACGCTGACGCGCTCCACGGCGCCGCCGACCTCGATGACCTCGCCGAAGTTCTCGTGGCCGAGGACCCTGCCCGGCTCCATGTCGGTGCGGCCCTCGTACATGTGCAGGTCCGACCCGCAGATGTTCGTCGTGATGATCTTGATGATGGCGTCGCGCGGCTCCTCGATCCGAGGATCCGGTACGTCGTCCACGCTGACGTCGCGAGGTCCGTGGTAAACGAGTGCCTTCATGGTCGTCCTCCTGAAGTGGTCTCGCGTCTCCGTTCGACCATGACCC
>NZ_JBEZFH010000257.1:0-9435 GCF_040649355.1 Sphaerisporangium sp. NPDC049002
GGCGGGCTGTCGGCCGCCGCGCGGCTCGCCGCCGACCGCGTCTACGACGAGCTCTACAGCGACCAGAACGCGTACGCCGCCATCGAGCGGGCTCTTCCCGCGCTCACGCTGAGCAATCCGCGGGAGCTCAAGAGGTATGTGAACGTGTTCCGGTTCTACTCCGTCGTCACCTACAGGCGCGCCCTGGCCGGAGCGCCACGGGCGAGCGACGAGGAGGTGGCCAAGCTCGCGGTGCTGACGATCCGCTGGCCGCATCTGCTCTCCCTGCTGGCACGGGAAGCGGACAGCGTGGGACACGCGCGGCCGCAGGCCTTCCCCGAGCCGGGCGGGCCACAGCGCGGGAGCGGTCAGACGGTGCTCGACCGGCTGGAGCGCGCGGCGGCCGGCGCGAGAGATGACGAATGGGCGGGCGCCCTCACCGAGGCGGGGCTGCTGAGTAACGCGAGGGCCGGAACGGCCCGCTGGGACGCGCTGCGCGCCCTGCTGTCCGCCCGGCCCTCGATCGCCTACCTCGCGCGCGACCTGCTCTGACGCCCTGCTCCGGCGCTGCCGGAACGGATGGACGGCCTCCGGGCCTTGACCACCCGGAGAGCCCGAAATCGCTCAGCGCTGCGCCTGGATCATCCAGTGCTGCTTCTCCAGGTCCTGGGTGATCTCGATGAGGAGGTCCTGCGTGACCGGATCGGCCTCTTCCGTCGTGTTCACACGCTCGCGCATGCGCGAGATGACGGCTCCGAGGATGTCGGTGAACGCCGCGACGACCTTCCCGTCGTCGATGTAGCCCGCGTCGAGCGGGTGGATCTGGGTGTCGCGGGCGACGGTGGCCACGCGCCCGTCGGGGTTGACCCCGAGGGCCACGGCACGCTCCGCCGCGTCGTCGGCGCGGTTCCTCGCGATGCCGACGATCTCGTCCAGCTGCAGGTGCAGCGACCGGAAGTTGCGCCCGATCAGATTCCAGTGAGCCTGCTTGCCCGCCAGTGAGAGGTCGAGCAGGTCGATGAGCGCGCCCTGGAGGGCCTCACCGGTGATCTTCTGGTTGTCGCCTGAAAGAGGGCTGGTGATCTGGGCCATGAAGTTTCTCCCCCTCAAGAGTCGTTTATGGCCTTCGTACCTAGAACGCCCTAACCGGTCTGCGTCGTTCTAAACGTTGACACTGTAATGATTGCAGTGTCATTATCGAGGTATGAGTGACACCTGGACCATCGGCGAGCTGGCGGAGCGGGCGGCGACCACACTGCGCCCCACGCAGCGGCCCAACGGCCGGGTTCGCGACGTGCCCAACGAGCGGCTCATCCGGTGGTACACGACGATCGGCCTGCTCGACCCGCCGCTGACCCGCCGGGGCAGGGTCGCGCTGTACGGCAGGCGCCACCTCCTCCAGCTGATCGCGGTCAAACGCCGGCAGGCCGACGGTCGTTCCATCGCCGACATCCAGGCCGAGCTGGCGGGCGCGGCCGACTCCACGCTCGAAGCCATCGCGAACATCCCCGCGGACGGCCTCCCGCCCGGTGGCACCGGCCCCGACGGCGACCTCGACGGGAAGCCGGGCCTTCCGGCCGCCCGCCCGCGCTTCTGGGCGCAACGGCCGGCGGCCCCCGCCGAGGCCGCCCCGGAGCCCGCCGCCGCAGCCGTGCCCGCGGGCCTGCCCGGCCTCGACGGCGACGCCCCTCCAGGCGCGCGCCTCCCCGGGCTCGTCCACGGCGTGCGGCTCGCGCCGGGGGTCACTCTGCTGCTCGAAGGGCGGGCGGCCGGGCCCGGCGACATCGCCGCGATCCAGGAGGCCGCCGCGCCACTTCTCGCCGTACTCCGCGACCGGGGCCTGTCCGGCTCGGCCGCCGCCCATCCCGTCAACCCCGACCTCGACCGATCCCCGTCCGAAGGGATGCAATCATGACTGTTCAGATCACCGCGTTGAAGCCCGGTGAGTACACCCCGCTGCCCGACGCGGGGCTGGGCGCGCTGCGGACCGGGAAGGGGAACCTCCCGCTGGAGAGCGTCGAGGTGGACGCCCGCATCACCGCCCTCACCTGCGGCGTGGAGGTCGCCCAGGGGTTCCGCAACCCCTACGACGTGCCGCTTGAGGCGACCTACGTCTTCCCGCTGCCCGACAGGGCGGCGGTGACCGCCTTCCGCATGGAGGCGGACGGCCGGGTGGTCGAGGGCGTCCTGAAGGAGCGCGGCCAGGCCCGGCAGGACTACGACCAGGCCGTTTCCGAGGGGCGGCGGGCCGCCATCGCCGAGGAGGAGCGCCCGGACGTCTTCACCATGCGGGTCGGCAACATCGTGCCCGGCGAGCGGGTGACGGTGCGGCTGACGCTCAGCCAGCCGCTTCCGTACGAGGACGGCGCCGCGACCTTCCGCTTCCCTCTCGTCGTGGCGCCCCGTTACATCCCGGGCACCCCGCTCGACGGCCACTCGGCGGGGGACGGCGTGGCCCCCGACACCGACGCCGTGCCGGACGCGTCGCGGATCACTCCCCCGGTGCTGCTTCCCGGCTTCCCCGACCCGGTGCGGCTGTCGCTCACGGCCCGCGTGGACCCGGGCGGGCTCGACCTGCGGGAGATGCGGTCCAGCCTGCACGTGGTCACCGAGGAGGAGGGCGTCGTCCGGCTCCAGCCTGGCGAGCGGCTCGACCGCGACTTCGTCCTGCGCCTGGAGTTCACCGCCTCCAGCTCGCTCACGCTCGTACCGGACCGCGAGACAGGCGGACCCGGTGACGGCGACGGTGACGGCGACGGCACCTTCACGCTCACCGTGCTGCCGCCGGAGCAGGACGGGCGGGCGGCGCGGCGGCCGAGGGACGTGACGCTGCTCCTCGACCGCTCCGGCAGCATGGGCGGATGGAAGATCGTCGCCGCCCGCCGCGCGGCGGCGCGCATCGTCGACACGCTGACCTCGGTCGACCGGTTCGCGGTGCTGTCGTTCGACAGCGTCGTCGAACGGCCCGACAGCCTCGACGCCGGGCTCGTCCCCGCGACCGACCGCAACCGCTACCGCGCGGTCGAGCACCTCGCCCGGCTGGAGGCCCGGGGCGGCACCGAGATCCTGGAACCGATGGAGCAGGCGCTCGGCCTGCTGGACGACTCCACCAGGGAGCGGGTGCTCGTCCTGGTCACCGACGGCCAGGTCGGCAACGAGGACCAGATCCTCCAACTCCTCGGCACGCGGCTGGCCGCCGTGCGGGTCCACACCGTCGGCATCGACCGGGCCGTCAACGCGGGCTTCCTCGGCAGGCTCGCGGGCCTCGGCTCGGGCCGCTGCGAGCTGGTGGAGTCCGAGGACCGCCTGGACGAGGCGATGGAACACATCCACCACCGGATCGGCTCCCCGCTGGTCACCGGCCTGTCGCTCAAGGCCGACGGGCTCGATGTGCTCCCGGGCACGGTGACCCACCTCGGGTCGCTGTACTCCGGCGTGCCCCTGACCGTGTCGGGGAGGTTCCGGGGTCCCGCTCGCGGGGCGGTGACCGTGCACGGCCTCGCCGAGGACGGGCAGCCGTGGGAGCGGCGGCTGGAGGGGGCGGCGGCCGAGGGAGACGCGGCCAGGGCCATCTGGGCGCGGGCGCACCTGCGCCGCCTGGAGGACCGCTACGCGACCGGCGAGCACGGCCTGGAGCGGGAGATCGTCGAGACCTCGCTCAGGCACGGGGTGCTGTGCCGGTTCACCGCCTTCGTGGCCGTGGACACGCGCGTCGTCGCCGACGGCGGGCCGGGGCACCGGGTCATCCAGCCCGTGGAGCCGCCGAGCGGCTGGGACATGCCCGGCCCGGTCACCGCCGCTCCGATGATGGCCGCCGCCCCGGTCGCGTACACCAGGGACGCCGCACCGGCGATCCTCACTCTCGGCGCGCACGAGAGCGGTCCCGTGGCGGCCGGCGGCGCGCCCGGCGCTCCCAAGGCGTTCCCCCGCCCGGCTCCCCGTGGCGGTCTGTTCGCCCGCGCGGCGAGCCCGAAGATGGCCCCGACCGCCCCGCCGGTCCCGCATTCGCCCGACCTGGTACGGCCTCAGCTGGTGGAGGAGCTCGCGCGGCTGCGCGAGCGGGAGTCGCTTCCCACGCCCGAGCGGCGGCTCTACCTGGCCGACCTCGGCAGCCGCCTGGCCGCCCTCGCGGCGTACGTCGGCGGCGGCGACACCGAGCTGTCGGTCCTGGCCCGCGAGCTGTCGGCGTGCGAGGCGCCGGGCGCGGACGTGGACCGCCTGTGGCTCCGCGCGGTCACGGTGCTCGGCGAGCTGACCGGCACCACGGCGGGTTCCGCTGACGCGGCGGGCTCCGGTCACGCGGCGGGCTCCGGTCACGCGGGCGGGCAGGACGCGCCGCACGGCCGCCGTCCGCCGTTCTGGAAGCGTTCCTAGCGCTTTCGGGGCCCGGGGGCCGGGCGCCCCCGGGCCCTTCTCCGTTTCACCGAGGTGAACGGGCCGATTCACGCTCGGCCTGTTTCCGGAAAGTTACGGACCTATTGACGAGCCGTCGTGAAGTGATGATACTTCTCGGCGGAGAGCGCTCTCTCACTGTAGTTCGACCGATCTGCTACCCCCGGCACGCACCGGTGATCGATGGCCGGTACGCTCATCCCCCTCGTCCCTGTCTCGGCGGACAGAAAACGCGACACCACCTGGACCCGGGACCGCCGTCGTTCGCCGATCGGTCTTCCACCAAGGGAGAGACGATGTTAGGCAAGCGCACAAGCAGAGACGTGGGAGGCGGTGCGGGCAAACGCCTGTCGCCGCGCCTCAAGGCCGCAGGCTCCGCCCTGGCACTGCTGCTCGGCACGGCCGGGGTCGCGACCCTCGGCGCCGTGACCGTTCCCGGCACCGCCAACGCCGCCGCCCCGGCACCCCCGCCCGGTTTCACGCTGACCTGGAGCGACGAGTTCAACGGCGCGGCGGGAACCGGCGTGAACACCGGGAACTGGAAGTACGACACCGGTCCCGGCAGCAACTTCGGCACCGGCGAGATCGAGACGATGACCAACAGCACGGCGAACGTCTTCCACGACGGCGCCGGGCACCTCGTGCTCAGGGCCCTGCACTCGGGCACGGCCCCGCGCACGGGCTGGACGTCGGGCCGCATCGAGACCCAGGCGGCGACGTTCGGGGCGCCCGCCGGGGGCGTCGTGCGCATGGAGTCGGTCATCCAGCAGCCGAACGTGACCACCGCGAACGGCGCCGGGTACTGGCCGGCCTTCTGGATGCTCGGCGCCGACCTGCGCGCCGGGGTCCCGTGGCCGACCAGCGGTGAGATCGACATCCTGGAGGACATCAACGGCCGGAGTTCGGTCTTCGGCACGCTGCACTGCGGCACCAACCCCGGTGGCGTGTGCAACGAGTCGACCGGCATCGGCAGCGGCGAGCGCGCGTGCGCCGGCTGCCAGACGGGCTACCACAACTACGCGGTGGAGATCGACCGCTCGACCAGCCCCGAGCAGATCCGCTGGTACCTCGACGGGAACAACTACTTCACCCTCCCGGCGAACCGCGTGGACGCCGCCACCTGGACCAAGGCGGTGGACCACCCGTTCTTCATCATCTACGACCTGGCGATGGGCGGTGGGTTCCCCGACGCCTTCGGCGGCGGGCCCAACGCCAGCACGGTCTCCGGCGGCCAGATGAACATCGACTACGTCGCCGTCTACAACAAGGCGCCGGGCGGCGGGGGCGGCGGAACGAACATCGCCCAGGGCAAGCCCACCACGGCGTCCTCGACCGAGAACGCCGGCACGGCCGCCGCGAACGCGACCGACGGCGACGCCGGCACCCGGTGGTCGAGCGCCTTCAGCGACCCCCAGTGGCTGCGGGTCGACCTCGGCCGGTCGTACGCCATCAACCACGTGAAACTGACCTGGGAGGCCGCCTACGGCAAGGCGTACCAGATCCAGACCTCGCCGGACGGCAACACGTGGACGAACATCTACTCCACCACCACCGGTGACGGCGGGACCGACGACCTGGCGGTGACCGGCACGGGCCGGTACATCAGGGTGAACGGCACCCAGCGCGCCACCCAGTACGGCTACTCGCTATGGGAGTTCGCCGTCAACGGCAGCTAGTGGACCACCCTCTCCGGTGAGGGCCGCCGCGTGCCTGTGGACGGCACGCGGCGGCGACCGGGCGGACAAGAATCCAAGAGAGCGCTCTCTTAATTACGTCATCGATTGTTCTCCGTGGACGACCGCCATTTCGATCATCCGGCGCCCGGCGGCACGAGAAGAATTCCCTCGGGACATTCCCGTTTCAGGAACCCGGGCCGAGCTCCCGGTAGGCCGGGCGGAGGATGTCCAGCAGGGGGATGTGACGCACCTTGACCGGCGGGGGCGGAAGGGCGCGCAGCAGGAGCTCCGGGGGCGCGGCCGGGTTGCCGGACCGAGGCCTCAGGCGGCTCAGCGGCACCGGCGATGAGTAGAAGTCGCCGGCCCGATCACCGAGAGGCACGTCCTCCACGTGCAGCGGATCCGGCGACTCCTCCTCGACCGCGATCCCCCGCAGGGCGTCCAGCAGTTCCTCCTTGCCCCGCCCGCGCCAGGCGAGCACCAGGAACGGGTCCCGGTCGAACGCCTCGGCCAGCAGGTAGAGCACGGCAGACAGGTGCTTGCAGGGGAAACCCCAGTCGGGGCACGAGCACTCCATGTCCAGCTCGGCGGGGAAGAGCGGCAGCGCGAGCGCGTCGAAGACCTCCACGATCTCGGTCGGCATCTCCCCGGCCAGCAGCTTGGCGCGGTACAGCGCCTGCCCGGCCAGCGACTCCTCGATCCCCGCCCAGTCGGCCGGGCCGTACGCGGGAATCCTGACCGACACCCGGTACGGCTCGGGCCGCGACCCCTGCACCCTGGCCTTCACCACGCCGGGCGAAAGGTCGATCTCCAGCACCTGCCCCCTCCTGGCGTACGACCGGCCGCGGGCGAGCCTGCCCGCGTCGCAGACGCGTTCGAGCAGGTCGATGAACCGCCGGGACCACCACTGCTCGCCGATGGACCCGCGCCTGCTGCGCGCCTGGATGCCGCCCTCCACCCGGATGGGCGCGGAGGCCTCGAACCACCCGTCCTTCCCGACCGGCATGTCAGCTCACCGCCTCGGGGCCGAGGCGGAACAGCTCGCGCAACTGCTCGGTCGACAGGCCGGTGATCCAGTCCTCGCCGGTGCCGACGACGCTCTCGGCCAGGGCCTTCTTGCGCTCGATCATCTCGTCGATCCGCTCCTCCAGCGTTCCCACACAGATGAACTTCCTGACCTGCACGTTCCTGGTCTGGCCGATGCGGAACGCCCGGTCGGTGGCCTGGTCCTCCACGGCCGGGTTCCACCACCGGTCCACGTGGATCACGTGGTTGGCCGCGGTGAGGTTCAGCCCGGTCCCCGCTGCCTTGAGGGACAGCAGGAAGATCATCGGCTCGTCGTCGTTCTGGAAGCGGTCGACAAGCTCGTCACGCTTCCTCTTGGGCAGCCCGCCGTGCAGCCACAGCACGGGACGGTCGAGGTGGGCCGCGAGGTAGGGCTGGAGCAGCGACCCGAACTCGGCGTACTGCGTGAAGACCAGCGCCTTGTCCCCCTCCTCGACGATCTCCCCGGCCAGCTCCTCCAGCCGCGCGAGCTTCCCGGAGCGCCCGGCCAGCCGCGAGCCGTCCTTGAGCAGGTGGGCGGGATGGTTGCAGACCTGTTTGAGCCGGGTCATCGTCGCCAGCACGTTGCCGCGCCGCTCGATCCCCTCACTGTCGTCGATCTTGGCCAGCATGTCGTTCACGACCGCCTGGTACAGGCTGGCCTGCTCGGTCGTGAGCGTGCACCAGACCTTCATCTCCAGCTTCTCGGGCAGGTCGGAGATGATCGTCTTGTCGGTCTTCAGCCGGCGCAGGACGAACGGCCCCGTGGCCCGCTTGAGCGCCCTGGCCGCGTCCTCGTCGCCGCGCGCCTCGATCGGCTCCTGGTAGCGCTCCCGGAACCGCCTCGCCGGGCCGAGCAGGCCGGGGTTGCAGAACTCCATGATCGACCAGAGCTCCGCGAGGTGGTTCTCCACCGGGGTGCCGGTCAGCGCCAGCCGCGTGCGCGCCGGGATGGACCGTACGGCCTGGGCCTGGCGCGCGTCGCTGTTCTTGATCGCCTGGGCCTCGTCGCAGACCACCCGTCCCCAGGGGAACCCCGCGAGGACCCCGGCGTCCCTGAGCGCCGTGCCGTAGGTGGTGACGACCAGATCGGCCTCCCGGACCACCGCCGCCAGCTCCTCGTCCCGCTTGCGCGTGCCCCCGTGGTGGACGTACACCCGCAGCGAGGGCGCGAACCGCGCCGCCTCCTTCTGCCAGTTGCTCACCAGTGACATCGGGCACACCAGCAACGTCGGCGCCACCGCCCCCTCGCCACGCTCCTCCAGCAACAATGACAAGGTTTGGGCGGTTTTTCCCAATCCCATGTCGTCCGCGAGGATTCCTCCGAGGCCGACCTTGGACAGGAAGCTCAGCCACGACAGGCCGCGTTCCTGGTAGGGGCGCAGGCTGCCGTTGAAGGTGTCCGGGGTGGCGACCGCCGCCAGGCGGCGGTCGGCCTCTCCCGAGAGCAGGTCCCCGAGCATGCCGTCGGCGTCCACGCCGACCAGCGGCAGGTCCTCCTCGCCGCCGTTCACGACCTCCTGGAGCACCTCGGCCACGGTCATCTCGCCCGCCCGGCGTCGTTCGATCGCCGACAGCGCCGCCTTGAGCTGGCGGTCGTCCAGCTCGACCCACTGGCCGCGCACGCGCACGAGAGGGACCTTGAGCCTGGCCAGCTCCTCCAGCTCCTCCTCGCTGATCGTGTGATCGCCGACGGCCAGATCGACCTTGAAGTCCACCAGCTCGCCCAGGCCGAACCCCTGCCCCGCCGCCGCGCGGGCCGTCGTGCCCGTACGGGAGCGCGTGGTGAGCTTGAGGCCGAGCCCCTTGCGTCCCGCCCACGCCGGCAGCAGTACGCCGTACCCGGCGGCCTGGAGCAGGGGCGCGGCGCGGCGCAGGAACCCGAACGCCCAGGCGGTGTCCACCACCATGCGGGAGGGCGCCTGGGTGTGCAGGGCCGTGTACAGGTCGGGGCAGAGCCGTACGGCCCGGCCGAGGCCGGCGAGCAGGGTCTCGTCCGGGCGTCTGGGCAGGCCGGGCACGCGCCTGCCCTCCCAGATCAGCGAGGCCGGCACGTACAGGCTCGGGTCGTCGACCGATTGGAGGGCGAACTCCAGCTCCCAGGCGTCGTCGTCGCCCTCGGGCTCGCTGAGGCGGAAGCAGACCCTGATGGGCCCGTCGAGCTGGTGCGCCGACTCCATCCAGTCGCGGAGCGCCTTGCCGAGCCGCCTCACCTCGCTCGGCTCGGCGTCGGGGAGCGCGGCGTCCTCGCCGGTGAGGCCGAGCAGCCATCGGTCGGCCAGGGGGCTTTTGGGGCCGGCGCGGTTGCCGCGCAGCAGCCGTTCTGGCAGCGACCGGCGCGTCA
>NZ_JBEZFH010000258.1:0-9428 GCF_040649355.1 Sphaerisporangium sp. NPDC049002
TGCCTTTCCATCTGTGGCGGCTTGGCATTTCCTTACCTGCGTAGCCGTATGTTTATGAACGAACCCCATCAAAACCTCAACTCGCCGGGGCCCTGCTGTTTCCTAGCGCTGGTGCGCCTTTCTCTTTTCGATTGTCGATTCCAGCGTTCTGATCGGGTCGGCGGTGGAGAGATGGGCCCCGAGCAGTTCACGGAGAAGGTCCACCTTCACATTGGGGCTCAGCCGGTGGTGGTCGATCATCAAATTGTCGAAATGCGGCTCGCTCATGAACAGCGCGAGATACACGTCGGCCAGGTCACCGGTCGTCGGCTCCTCGATGGTGATGGCGATGTGAATCGAGTTGCCGACGCGAGCCGTGGCGTGGGCGACCTCTGCTGACTCGATGTTCGACCTACGCGCTTGTCGCGGGGCAGTGGATGCGTCACGCGGGCGAGCGTGGAGCATCTTTCGCTCCGACCGGTGTGACGAGGCCGGTCTCGTAGGCCAGCACCACGGCCTGAATCCGATCCCGCAGGTGGAGCTTGCCTAAGATGTGCCCAACGTGGGTCTTGATCGTATGCTCGGACACGACGAGTTCAGCCGCGATATCCGCGTTGGTAAGGCCTTTGGCGACAAGGGTGAGGACCTCCGTCTCTCGCGGGGTCAGGTTGGCCAGCCGCTCCGGGCGCACCGGCGGTGTCGACCGATCAGCTCGGATGAAGTCGGCGATGAGCCGCTTGGTCACGGCTGGGGCCAGCAGAGCATCGCCCGCGGCCACGACCCGCACGGCTGTGACCAGTTCGGTCGCGGTGGCGTCTTTGAGGAGGAATCCGCTGGCGCCCGCGCGCAGCGCCTGGTAGACGTACTCGTCGAGGTGAAAGGTGGTCAACACCAGCACCTTTAGCGGCTGGTTGGCCGGCGGCTCAAGACCCGCCGAGAAGTCCAACGCCGGTTCGTCGTGCGTGGACCGTTCGAGCAACCGGCGGGTCGCCTCCAGCCCGTCCAGCTTCGCCATCCGGATGTCCATCATCACCACATCCGGTCGCTCACCCTGCCGGCTCAGCTCCGCGATCGTCGCCAGCGCCTCCTCACCGTCCCCGGCGGTCCCCACCACGGACAGATCCGGCTGCGCGTCCAGCAGGAACGTGAATCCTTCCCGCACCATGGCCTGGTCGTCGACGATGAACACCCGCGTCACCACAGTGCTCCACAGTGATCGGTGGTGACCGGCACTGCGGCGCTGACAGTGAACCCGCCGTCCGGTCGTGTCTCGGCGGCCAACTCGCCCCGCACGATCGCTATCCGTTCACGCATCCCCGCGAGACCGTGCCCGGACCCCGCTGGTGCCAGCCGGGTGGGCCGGGGCGGCGGTTCGTTGTCCACCCTGATCCGCACCTGATCCGCCGCGTGCCGCAGCTCGACGCGCACCGGCGCTCCCGGGGCGTGCCGCCGCGCGTTGCTCAGGGCCTCCTGTACCACGCGATACAGGACGAGGCCAACGGTGGGCGGCACCGGGTGGGGGTTCCCGAGCACCGTCAGCGTCGCCGGCACGCTGGAGGAGTGAGCCTCAGCCACCAGGGCTTCGATGTCACCCAGGCCGGGCTGCGGTGTGAGGTCCACTTCGTCATCGTCGCGGCGCAGGACGCCAAGAAGCTGGCGGGTCTCGTTGAGCGCCTGCCGGGTGGCGTCGCCCACCGCGGCGAACTCAGCGCGCACCGGATCATCATCCGGCGCCGACCGCAGGGCGGCCAACCGGTATGGCGCGGTCTCCGCCCGCACCGCGATAAGAGACAGATGGTGCGCGATGATGTCATGCAGCTCACCGACGATGCGTGCCCGCTCCTCCAGCACGGCCCGCCGGGTCTGCTCCTCGGCCACCGACCGATTCACCATGTCAAGTTGCTGTTCGATCCGGTCCTGCCGGCCGACGCCCAGGCCGGCCAGCGTGGCGGCACCCACCGCCAGAATTCCCGATATCACGGCTCCGGACAGCGGCCCGGTGCCGACCGCCACCCCTGCTGGGACGACCAGCAGGAGGCTGACCCCGGCGACGGCCAGGTCGCAGGACAACGGACAGCGCGCGATCGTCATCATGAGGACCGGGAGATACAGCAGCATTCCGGGTGTCCAGGGTGACCCAAGGTCGTGCCCGCCACCCCCGTGGGCGAGCACCGCCGCAACGGCCAGTGTCAGCACGGTGCCCACGACGGTAAGCCGCCAGGCCGTCAACGGCCGGCGCCGCATGAGCAAAACCGGAACGATGTGCAGCAGGATGACGACCGGGACCACCGGGCCCCCGTAGTCGGGGAGATACCCGTTGCCGATCTCGCCAGCCAACAGCGTCGCCACCGCGACCACCAGCAGCGCCCGCTGGGCATACCGCCTCCGGCCGGCCCCCCAGGCGGACGGCTGGAGGTCCCGGTCCCGCCCGGTGATCAGCACGTACCACACCGCGGATCCGGCCCGACCAGCAAGCCTGCCGAGACCTGCCCCTCCTGACGTGCCGTCCATAACGGGCAGGCTAAACCGGCCGCAGGTCCGTCCGCGTCCTTCCCTGGAGCGATCCTCGACATCACCATCAGGTCGTACGTCGGCCGTGCGGACGGCGACGGGGATGAGACGGGAGATCAATCAGCAGACCGACGCGGATGAGTCCCCGTAACTTGAAGCCTTGCCGCATGGTTACCGCAGAGCCGACATCCTCGCCCGCCAGGTCGCACGCGACCGCCATCGCCGATCCCACCCCGCGCCGCCTCGCTCGGATGCTTGCCGGCACCGGGTCGCTGTGGATCGCTTGCGCGCTCGCTACCGCGCTCGCCGGCGAACTCGGCCGGCCGGGCGGCATCGACCTGATCCGCCCCACCTTCAGCGAGCTGATCTTCACCGATCTCGGCGCGCGCCTGGTCGGCATCAGTATGGTCGCGCTCGCCTTCGCGTCTATCTGCATCTCTTTCGCGCTGATCGACCTTGAAGCGCCGGCCGACCGCCTCGCCCGAGTGCTGATCGCCGCCTGGACCGGCGCTCTGGTGCTGGCCGCGATCTTCCCGATGTCGCCGGTGGGGGCGCCGCCGATCTGGTACGACGCGCTGCACCGCTACACCGCGCTGGTCGGGTTCGCCTGCCTGCCGTTCGCCGGGCTGCAACTGGCCCGTCGATTCCGGATTGATCCCCGCTGGCGATCGACAGCGGTCCAAGTCCGACTGCTCTCCACGGCAAGCCTCCTCGGCATCGCCGCGTTCGTTGCCACATTCATTCCGATCAATGACCCTATGTGGCTGCTCGGCGCACGACAGTACAGCGGCATCACCGAACGCCTATCTCTGGCCACCAACATCGCGTTGCTGGCCATACTGGCGGCGGCAGTACTGCGTGCCGCCGCGATGCGATCGCGCGCGGACGCGGCACGGGGTTGTCAGAGGAGACGAAAGTGCGCACGGGAGAAGGCGCGGCAGAAGCGATCCGAGTAGGGGTGCGGCCGTTCAGAAGTGGTTCAGGACCGATTCAGCGCGCACCCGTCAGGAACCTCCGGACTTGGCGCGCCCGTCAGGAGCCGTAGAGGCGCGTGGCGTACTCAGGGCCGTAGTAGCGTTCGAGCTGTTCCAGGGTTTCCTCGGTCCGCTGGACGCTCTTCACTATGCGCGCGTGCGTCGGCAGCGCGTCGGGGTTCCACGTCTCGGGCTTCCACAGCGAGGACCGCAGGAATGACTTGCCGCAGTGGAAGAAGATCTGCTCGATCTCCACGACCAGGGCCAGCGAGGGCCGGTGCCCCTTGACGATCATCTGGTCGAAGAACGACGCCTCGCGCAGCAGCCGGGCCCTGCCGTTGACGCGCAGGGTCTCGGTGCGGCCCGGAACGACGTAGACCAGGCCGACGTGTGGGTTCTCCAGGACGTTGACGAAGCCGTCCACCCGGCGGTTGCCCGGACGGTCGGGGATCGCGATCGTGACGTCGTCGATCACGTGGGTGAAGCCGGGCGGGTCGCCCTTGGGCGAGACGTCGCAGGTGCCGTCGGCGCCGGCCGTCGCGATCAGGCAGAACGGGGACGCCGCGAGCCACTCCCTGTCGCGCTCGTGCAGCGCCACCCGCTCCTTGGAGACCGCCCTCGGCATCGGCTCGCCGAGCAGCTCGCGCAGCTCGGACTTGGAGGTGATCTCCACGAAGTCCGCGTTCCCCGTCACCGCGTCTCCTCACGCCATCATGCGATCATGACCGCCGCCCAGCATACGTGGCGCGTTCCTGACCGCAGGAGGCCCCCTCCGGCCTACTTCCAGCGGAAGTACACGAACAGGCGGCCGTGGTTCTTGGCGTCCTTGTCGATGCGGTGGTAGAGGGCCTTGATTTCCTTCTGGTCGAGGAAGCGCAGCACCTTCTTCTTGAGCTGGCCCGAGCCCTTGCCGGGGATGATCTCGACCTCGGTGGCCTTCTTCTGCACGGCCTCCTGGATGATCCCGCGCAGCGCCCGGTCGATCTCGCCGCCCCTGTTGTAGATGTCGTGGAGATCCAGTTTCAGCTTCACGCCCGTGATTGTACGTCCCTGCGCTTTGGAACGTTCTTCTAACTGCAGCTATCGCACCATTTAACCGGCTCGTGTCCATATTTGGTCAGATATTGCTGCACATCCGTAGCTGGAGTGATCTAGGCGTGAATGTGGTCCGCCTCTAGACTCCGACTGTGTTTGGTCGCCCGGAAACGGGTGGCCATCCACGAGTCGCCCAACGGGGAGGGTGGGGTCCTTCCCCGTGCTCTCTCACGGGCGACGTGGCTCCTCCATGCCCGCTGGGCGGCGGTTTCCAGTGGTTCTCCAGGAGGTGTCGTGCCAAGCAAGCCCCTGCCCACTCTCTTATCCCGAGCGCGCCGCATCGCGGCCGTCGGCGCGAGTCTCGCGGTCGTCGGCGTGATGTGCCCGGCCGTACCGGCTTCAGCGGAACCGACCCCCACCCCCGCGACAGGGTCGACCAGCAAGTGGAAGGCGACCCCGCTCACCGCCGCCGACCGTGTCCAGGGGGCCAAGTCTCCGAGCGGCAAGCTGGCGAAGAGTGACACAGCCCTCTTCAAGGCGACGTCGAGCAACCCGGTCAGCGTGGTCGTCAAGCTCGACTACGACTCGCTGGCGGCGTACAAGGGCGACCTCAAGGGGCTCCCGGGCACCAGCCCGCAGGTCACCGGCAAGAGCCTCGACATCAAGAGCGCGCCCGCCAAGCAGTACGAGAAGCACATCGAGGGCATCGAGGCCAGCTTCCTCGGCGAGCTGGCCAAGCGGATCCCCGGCGCCAAGCCCGGGCAGAAGCTCCGTACGGTCTACGGAGGCATCGCGCTGACCGTGCCCGCCAACAAGGCGGCGGACCTGCTGAAGCTGCCCGGCGTGGCGGCCGTGCAGGAGGACAAGCTACAGCAGCCCCTCACGGACTCCAGCGGGGAGTTCATCGGCGCCCCCACGATCTACAACAAGCTCGGCGGCAGCGCCTCCTCCGGCAAGGGTGTCGTCTACGCCAGCCTCGACTCCGGCGTCTGGCCCGAGCACCCGTCCTTCGCGGACCCGGGCAACCTGCCCGCTCCCCCGCCGACCAAGGACGGCACGCCCCGGGCCTGCAACTTCGGGGACAACCCGCTGACGCCCGCGAACGACCCGTTCGTCTGCAACCACAAGCTGATCGGCGGCCAGCCGTTCCTGGCGACCTACAACCTCGTCTTCGGCGGCGAGGTGTACGGCACCAGCGCGCGTGACTCCAACGGGCACGGCACCCACACCGCCACCACCTCGGCGGGCGGCCCCGTGGCGGACGCCAACCCGCTCGGCATCAGCCGCGGCCCCATCCGCGGCATCGCGCCCGCGGCGGCCGTCTCGGTCTACAAGGTCTGCGGCGCCGAGGGCTGCTTCCCCTCCGACTCCGCCGCCGCCGTCGGCCGCGCGATCCTCGACGGCGCCCGCGTGATCAACTTCTCGATCTCGGGCGGCAGCGACCCGTACAGCGACCCGGTGGAGCTGGCGTTCCTCGACGCGTACGCGGCCGGTGTGTTCGTGTCCGCCTCGGCGGGCAACTCCGGTCCCGGGGCGAACACCACCGACCACCGCAGCCCGTGGGTGACGACCGTCGCCGCGTCCACGCAGACCCGTACCTTCCGGTCGACCGTGACGCTCACCGGTACGGGCGGGGCCACCGCCACCGTGTCCGGCGCCTCGATCACGGCCGGAGTCGCCTCGCCGCTCCCCGTGGTGTCGGCCGCCGCTCCGCCGTACTCCAAGCCGCTGTGCGACACCCCCGCCCCCCCGGGCCTGTTCGCCGGCAAGATCGTCGTCTGCCAGCGCGGGCCCAACCGGGTGCTCAAGGGCTTCAACGTCAAGCAGGGCGGCGCGGCGGGCATGCTCCTGTACAACGCCACGCCGCTCGACGTGATGACCGACAACCACTGGCTGCCTGCGGTCCACATCGATCAGCCCGACAGCACGACCCTGCTGAACTTCCTCACCGCCAACCCGGGCGCGAAGGCGGCGTTCACCCAGGGCACCAAGACGACCTGGCAGGGCGACGCCATGACCACGTTCTCCTCGCGGGGACCGGGCGGCGACTTCCTCAAGCCGGACGTCACCGCTCCCGGCCTGCACATCCTGGCCGGGCAGACCCCGACGCCCGAGTCACCCCTTGAGGGCCCCCCGGGCAACCTCTACCAGGTGATCGCCGGTACCTCGATGTCCTCCCCGCACGTGGCCGGGGCCGGCGCCCTGCTGTTCGCGCTGCACCCGGACTGGACGCCGGGCCAGGTCAAGTCCGCCCTGGAGACCACGGCCAAGACCTCGGTCACCAAGCAGGACCGGGTCACCCCCGCCGACCCGTTCGACTACGGCGGCGGGCGCATCGACCTCACCAAGGCCGGCGACCCCGGCCTGACGCTCGACGAGACCGCGGCGAACTACGCGGCCTCCGCGCTCGACCCGCTCAACCGCATCGACCTGAACGTGCCGTCGGTGAACGCGCCGACCATGCCGGGCATCATCACCGCCAAGCGCAAGGTCACCAACGTCACCGACAAGACGCTTGTCTACACCGCCTCGGGCACCGCTCCGAGCGGAGCGAGCGTGACGGTGCTGCCGCCGCTGTTCACCGTCAAGCCGGGCAAGAGCGTCAACCTCACCATCATCATCACCGCGCCGGAGCTGGCCGACGGACAGTACTTCGGCCAGGTCAACCTGAAGCAGACCGGCGGCAGCCGCGACCTGCACCTGCCGGTCGCGTTCTACCGCAAGGAGGGCGCGGTGCCGGTCGACCAGACCTGCGCGCCGAGCACCATCGCCAAGAACACCGGCGAGTCCACCTGCACGGTCACGGTCGAGAACACCACCATGAAGGACACCGAGGTCACCGCGCTCAGCACGCTCGACTCCAAGCTGCGGCTCAACAGCGTGACCGGGGCCACCAAGGTGGGCACCCAGATCGCGACGACCAAGGCCACGCTGGCGGCCCGCCAGCCCGACAAGCCGTCCATCGCTCCGGGCACCGGGCCCGCGGGCTACCTCCCGCTGGACCTGTTCGGCATCGCGCCGACCCCGATCGGCGACGAGGAGTCCATCAACTTCAACGTCCCGGCCTTCACCTACGCGGGGAAGAGCTACAACCGGATCGGCGTCGTCTCCGACGGCTACAGCGTCGTGGGCGGTACGTCCGGGACGGCGGACGTCTCGTACCAGCCGCAGACCCTGCCCGACACGACACCGCCGAACAACGTGCTGGCCGGCTACTGGACCGACCTGGACGGCACGGGCGCGCCCGGCATCTACGCGGGCACGCTCACCGACGGCGTCGACACCTGGCTCGTCCTCGAATGGCGCCTCCACCTGTACGGCGAAACCGGGCTGAAGGTGTTCCAGCAGTGGATCGGCGTCAACGGCACCGAGGACATCACCTACGCGTACGACCCGTCGAACCTGCCCGGTGACCCCGGGGCCTCGTACGGGCTGACCGTGGGAGCGGAGAACGCGGAAGGCACCGCCGGCGGCCAGATCTCCGGCCCGCCGACCGAGGACTACCGCGTCACCAGCACGCCGGGCGCTCCCGGCGGCAAGCTCACCTACACCATGAAGGTGAAGGGCGTCTCCTCCGGAGCCGGCTCCATCACCACCGCCACCTCGACCCCTGAGGTCAAGGGCATCACCATCGAAGTAGACAAGATCACCGTCCAGTAGCCGAACAGGGCGGGGCCGGCGCCCACCGGCCCCGCCCACCTTGTCCTTGCCGCCCACGTCAAGGCACTGCTACGCCCCTGACAGCGGCCAGGGCCGGGGCACGCGAACCTCCAAACAGAGACTGCAGCGGCCCAGGATAGATAGCTGCTTCGCATCGTGGGGACCCTAGTGAACTCCACCGACAGACCACAAAGCACACCGTTCGCCTGCCCGCCCGGCTGCTCCGACTGCTGTCATCGCCGCAGAACCGGCGCGCGTCCATCAAAACCCGCTACCAGGACAGACATCGCCTGACTACTCGGCTCCCTGAAGAGCTACACCCATTTTCTTTTGTAGCTGGCCCACCCGGCACCCACTTGGGTGGGGAAGCCCGGGCTACCCACCCGAGCAGTGACTTGCCCGGGTGGCGGGGGCAGGGTGGGGCGCTCCTGACACGCGTCGTTTGAAATGGCGCTCCTGACATCCATCGTTTGGACTGACGCTCCTGAGGCCCCCGGCGGCGCCTCATCCCCCGCCCTCAGGTGGCTTCTCATTTCGGCGCCGGTACGGTGAGACGCAGTGCGGCGAAGACGGCGCCATTCTGCGGCGGCTCACCCGGTGATTGTTCGCATACACCGCTTCGCGTAATACACGGAGGCTACTCCGTCACCTGGAACCACACGGTCCGGCCAAGATCACCGTCGTGATGTGACCCCCATGCGGTCGCGATGGCGTTGACCATCCACAGGCCGCGCCCGCCGTCGCTGTCCGTCTCAGCCGCTCGCGCGACCGGCGCGCTCGTGGCCGAACCGGCATCGGTCACCTCAACGTGGACCACCCGCGAGACCAGGGCCACCCGTACGATGACCCTCCCGTCCGCCGTCCACCCGGACGCCGAGTGGGCCACCGCGTTGGTCACCACCTCGCTCAGCAGGAGCAGGACGTCGTCCAGCGCCGGAGCGGCGATCCTCAGCGCCAGCAGCCCTCGTACCCATGCACGGGCCGCCGGTACGGACGCGTCCTCCCCGGGGAAGTCTCCACGCCACCCGCGTGCCGGCACCTCGCCACCGTGCCGGACGACCTGCTCGTCCGACCTCATGCGATCACCGTGTGCCGCTCGCACGCCGACGGACTGCCGCCCCCGCACCTCCGCTGAAGGCCGTCAGAGCGCCGAGGCCCGCCATTTCGATCACATATCACTGGTCCTGCCCCTGATTCATGGACGATGAAACGCTTTCTGTTCTCGTCCTGCCGGAGAAAGAAGGCGTGTGCTTAGACTGCCTTCGTGAC
>NZ_JBEZFH010000259.1:0-9410 GCF_040649355.1 Sphaerisporangium sp. NPDC049002
CGAGGGTCGCCCGGACCACGGGCTCGGGCGGGAAGGCCAGTGAGGCGAAGTAGGCCCAGATGTCGCGGTCTTCGGGCCCGGGGAGCACCCTCGCCCACGCTGGCGCTGACCGCTGCCCAGAGTTCATCTCGCACCCGTGCCGACACGGTGCCGACGAAGAGACCGGGACATGGCTCGATGAGCCAGCGGGACAGAGCACCTCCGACGTGGTCAGGGATCGCCGTTGTCGAGATGACAACCATCGAGGCCATCAGCTACTCCAAGGGGACGTCGGAGACCTCGAACCCGTAGTTCACTCCGGCTGGGAGTGGTCCTAGCTGCGGATCCCAAAGATGGACAAGATCACTGCTGCGATCGACGGAGGGGGCTCGGTCTTCGCTGGGATCGATCAGCGACTGGATGTCGGAGACGATCTGCGGCATGAGCTTGAACGCCTTGAAGTCCTCGCGGAGGCGTCTGCGAGCCTCCCGCTCGGGGTCTTCAGAGGCGTGCAAGGAGAAGGCGAGCGGAATGGTGATCCGCGCTTTGTAGATGTCGGCGACGTCATAGACGAAGGCCATCTGTGTGCCGCTGTGTACGAAGCCCAGGGCCGGGGAGCAGCCGAGTGCCAGGACGGCCGCGTGGACGACGCCGTACATGCAGGAGTTGGCGCCCGAGAGCGCCTTGTTGACTGCGTCTTGGTCGTCCCAGGCTTCGGGGTCGTAGTTTCGTCTGAAACGTTGGATCTTGTACTTCGTCGCGAGTAGCCGGTAGAGGGCTTTGACGCGTTGTCCTTCCAGTCCGCGAAGCTGGGCGAGAGACACCCCGGCCGGTGCGGAGGCAGCGCCGAAACGTGCCTCGTACATCCGTATCGCCACCTCCAGACGGGTCTTGTCGTCGGCCCACGCGCGTACTTGTTTCTCCAGCCACGCGGTGGTCAGCGAGGCAGGCAGGATGCCGGCGTAGCTTCGTACGCCGCCGGCACCGACGCACACCAGGGAGGTGCCATGTCGGGCGATCGTCGCCATGGCCGGCTGGGTGATCGAGGTGCCTGGGCCCAGGAGAATGCAGGCCAGGGCGGCGGTCGGGATGTAGACGCGGTTGAGTCCCTGGGAGGACTCCACTTGCGCGCAGATTCCGGTGTCGTCTTGCACGATCCGGACCGCCTCGGTGTAGAGGAAGGACAGCGAGTCGGAGATCCGAGGCAGCATCGCGAGCGTGGGGGCGGCGAGTTTACGCCTGGCGGTGCTTGTCATCCCTGCATCGGGGCCAGGCTAAGGAGTCCGCAGCCGTACGTCTTGCCACGGCCGATGCCGTGGAGCACAGCAGCATGGACGACGTCGGGGTCGGTCACGACCGCGCTGCCGTCGAAGCGGACGACGGCGTGCCGTACCGAGCCCTTGGCGCGGATGTCTTGCTGCGATTGCGAGACCACTGTGGAGACGGCCAGTCCGTGGGCGGCGGCGCGCGACACCCACCATTGGTCGGCGGCGGGGCCTCGCAGCGCCTGGATCTTTCCCGCTTGGGGGCCGGCGTTCTTGCCGAGTCGCTTGGAGGGATTGGCGGCGATCCGGTAGTGCACCGGTGTGCCTGCCTTGAGGCGCCCCAGTAGCCCGTCCAGCTCACGAAGGGCGATCTCCCCGTACCCGTCGGGCAGGCGGGAGGGATCGGGTTTCATCGTGGTCTGAACGAGAAGCTGGACACCGTTGCGGATGTCTTCCAGACGGAACAGGACACCGGCCTGGGCACGGGCCCGATCACCCATGTCGTCGGGTATGAGCATCATCATCCGCTTGTGGAGCCGATCGGGGTCGGCGAGGTCATTAATGACATCCCGTCGGCGCAGGTCTGGCAGGATCCGTACCAACCAGGCGGTCACGGCCCCTCCACGATGTAGGCGGTGAGACTGGTCCAGAACTTCTCACCGGTTTGATACAGCTCTCGCGGAACGTTCCGGGTGTCGATGCTGACCGTCCGCGTGCGATAGCGCCTGTCGTACCGGTTGAAGCTCTCCGGTACGTCGGCCAGCTCGGCCACCGCGTCGGCCGCGTCCATGACGCCTTCGGAAACGAACTCAGCCACCGGTTTGTCATCTCCTCGAAGTCGACGGGCGAGCGGCACCCTGGTCTCCAGGTCTGTCACTGGGTCGTCGACCTGGCGCAGCAGCAGCGGCTGATCAGGCGGGCAAGACCGCCGTCCCAGGTATAGCTGCCAGTGCGGCCAGCGCAGGGCGTGGGCGAGCTCGTCCAGGCGCTGCTCGGGACCTTCGATGGCGACGGTGAAGACCGCGTCCGACAGGTACTGGCGCCGGGTGACCATCGTGGCGGTGTCTCGAGGCCGCTGCGTGCCGTCAGGCCGGGGGACCCCGCGAGGAAGCCCACCGCCGATGGTATGAAAGTCGACCATCTGGACACCGGGCCGATCGATGCGGATGGTGAAGCGCAGCGCTTCGTACGGCTGGAGAGACCGTCCTCGGCTCACTCCCTCAGCGGACGCGAGCAGGCCGATCAGGCCGGAACGGGTGGGGAAGCGCAGGCTGTCGCGCTGGGTGAAGGCGCTGTGTTCTCCCCAGGACTGCATCGGGCCGGCCAGCCTCAGCACCAGTCCGCTCATGCCGACGGCTCCCGGTGGGCCGCCGAGACCGCACCGTCGATCAACTGCGCGAACGAGTCCACCTGCGTTCCCAGCCCGCTCAGCGGCTTTTCATCGATGCAGGCGTATCCGCGGTGGACGATGCCGCTGCTCCCCCACAGCTTCTCCAGTCGCTCGGCATGGTGAGCCAGGTGCCGGCGGGAGGGCCCGGCGATCCCCTGCTCCGGGCGGACGGGAGCCTCGAAAGCGGCCGCGAACGAGATCGGCCGGTCGCTGCGTACCGCGACGTGCACCAGGTCGGGCAGAGTATTGGCGGCCGATGACGTCTGCTTCCCGGTGGGCAGCGAGGACACGAAGGCGCGCAGGAACTCGCCGGTGAGTTCGCGGGCCATCACCGCGTCGCCACCGAGGTTTTTCACCAGGCCGGCCAAGTCGAGGCTGGCGTACCGGTAGAAGACTCCGGCGCTGAACTCGGCGCTGTTCATGTGGCCGCTGCCGACCGCGTCCTCGGGCAGGCAATCGTCGACGGCGGTGAAGAAGTCGATTTCTGGAGCGACCTCGTGGGTGGTGAACGCGTGCGCCACCTGGACCACACCGTCGACCCCGGCGCCGGGCAACTCGGCGAGCATCCGGCCGAACAGGTTGATGACCCCGTTGCGTTCGGACAGCACGGCGGCGACCCGGTCGACGGGCAGGACCCCCTTGGGCTTCTTCTCGCCTACCGTGTTCTCGATCGCCTCGCGGAACTCCTCGGCCAGATCTGCCAGGGCGTCCAGGGCGGACTTGGGCAGGTACAGCAGTACCGACGTCCCCCCCTTGTCCTCCAGCTTCAGACCCTCCTTCTTGTTGGCCGACAGCGCGACCTGCGCTCCTGCCGCCAGGGCCGCGTCCTCGGTCCATCCACGATCCTGGAGCCGAGCGGCGACCTCCGCGGGGACTCTTCGGGTGCGCACCGCCGGGTTGCCGATGGCCCGTTCGACATCCAGACGGACGGCACGCTTCCAGCACTGGCTGGAGACGCGGGTTCGGGTGGCTCCGCAGTAGACCAGGCTCTTGGGTGAACCGAGGTCGTCACGGTTGAGGTTGGCGAAGGGCACGGTCTGTAGCACGTGCACGTCGAGGTATCGGGGGGTGCTCACTGGTCCTCGCTATCTGACTTTTCGTCGTCGGTGGTGGTGGTGTTGTTGTTCATGGCGCGGTAGAAGTCCTGCAGCCACTGTTTGGTGACCTCATCGCGGCGGTGTTCCCACCAGCTGAGGTCGCACAGGAGCCGCCCCCAATCCGGTGCGATCTCCTTGGCGGCCAGTTGGCGGACAAGGCCGGGCAACTGCCGGTGAAGGCCGGCGATGTCCTGGCGGCACAGCAGGTGCAGACGGGCTTCTATCGTGTCGGGGTTGAGCTTCTTCTCTTGGACGGCGAGCCCGAGCGTGTTGCCGATGGTGAGCTGAATTCGCTTGGGCTTTTCCTCGCTGTCCGAGATCGCCGAAGGATCGGCAGGCTCCGGGTCGGGTTCTTTCCGGCCTCGGGCCGGCTGCGCGGCGATCAGTGCGGCGATCGAATAGTAGGCGCTCTCGACCGCCGGCCTTGCCCGCGTCGGCAGCCATCGAGCCACGACCGCGTGGGATTTGCGGACCATCGCGTCGTTCACCGGTCGTCCCAGCCCTCGCCGCAGGGCGGAACGACGTCCCGGGTCCCTGTTGACCTCTCGGCGGAGGTAGTCCACGTACTTGTCGGCCGTCTCGATCGACGGGATCTGGCTCACACGCGCTCCTTCGACTTCTTCGTTGTGCTCTTGCCGAATGGCGTCCGCGCTTTGAAGATCGAACTTCGTTTGAGCTCGACGGCCCGCTTGGCGCGTGGCAGCGAGCCCGCGTTGTCGGTCACCTCGTCATAGACCTCGAGCGCCAACCCCAGGAAGCGGTCGGTAACGCCGCTGAAGTGGCGATCACGCACGCTGTCCCAGAAGATCCGTTCAGCACGCGCCCAGTAGCGGAACGAGCCCTGCGCGGGCCAGGGCCCCTCGGAGATGTCCCTGCGTTGCGGTTTTCCCTCCCCGTTGGACGGATCGTTGATCGCGGTCCAGGCCTCACGCAACGCCCACCGGAGCTGCTTCTCCATCCGCTCAGCCGTCTGGCGCATCACGCTGATCCCTCGGGCGATCTCGGCCTCGTTGGCCAGCGCGAGCAGCGCGGGTGTCACTGCGACGGTCCACTCCTTGTCCCGCGTCTGTCCGTCCTGGTCGAAACCGAAGGCGCGAGCCCGCAACACCGGGAGCAGCGTGCCCCGCATGTCCTCGACCGCGGCCAGCACGACAGGTCGGCGGCGGTGGTCGTCGCCGGAGTCCTCCAGCAACAGGGAGTCGAAGTCTCGCCACAGGGCTCGACTGGAGTCGGCCTGGCGGGCGTAGAAGTCACCGTCCTTGTTCTTCAGATACACCAGGTACGGGTCTTCGGCCGGGAACTCTCGATCTCGCCATGCCCAGGTGATCCACGCGTCGACCACCGCATCTGCGTCCGCGGAACGCTCCAGCAAGACCGCATGCTGGAAGCGACCGGTCAACAACCCCCCGAGACCGCTCGGACGCGGCGGTACGCCCAGCGGATCGGGAAGCTCGTCGGCCTCCCAGGGAGCGACGTCATGGCCCTCGCTGTCGTAGCGATAGGCCGGTGGAATCCCCGCGACCAGTGACTCAAATACGGTGCGTCCCAGCGGGTGGAAGGAGATCGTTCTGCGAAGCGGCCCGGCTTTGCTGTTTCCGCCTGAGGTAGTGCCGACGGTGCGAGGTGTGCACTGGCCCGAGGGGCCGTAGTAGAGCTGTGTCAAGAGCTGAAAGACCGCGTCCTCAGCGGGCATCGGTCGCAGCTCGAGTGTGGTGGCGTGGTCGAACCACACCTGATTGTTGCCGGCGGCCCTGGAAATGATGAGCTTGTTGACGCCTGAGCTGGTCTTGCACTGCTCGCGAAGCCGCGGATCCTGCAGCCACGGCCGCTTGGTGTCAAAGAGATCAAAACGCGTGGAATACCGGGTGAAATAGGCATTCACCGCGTCTTCATCGAAACGGCCATCTTCCAAGACCGTTGTCTGGCGTTCACCCCACTCCTCAGCAGTCAGCGTCACGTCATCCAGCCCAGTGACCCGAGCCGCGATCACCGTAAGCACGCGCCACAAGCCGGACGCGCCCGGAGGCGGCGACGCCTCGATATCAGCGAGCTCGTGGGCCCGCTGGAACAAGGCCCGTAATCCGAGCTTCAATCTCTTGTCGCCAGCTCTGACAGGCAACCAGGTACGGATCAAAAGGTCATACGTCACCGCGCCCTCCTTTCTGTATCGCTTAGATCAGCTCAGCTGGCCGTAGGGGGAAAGTCCGAAAGACCTAGCTCTTCGGAGAGCCACAGGGTCCGATCGCCGAGCGGCCCGGATGGCTGTTCACCGGACATTCGAACCAGAACGAGATTGCTGAGGTGCGGGCTGTCGGCCCAGGCCGGCGGTGCCGCGTTGTCGGCTGACAGGCCGCGCAGCCAAGTGCCCGGTACCGGAATCGTGTTGCTCATCACGAGCCGGACCTGTTCCTTGGTGAACCACTTCCTGCCGGCCCTGCCGCCTGCCTCCACGACAGGAAGGGGCTTGTCTCCGAGCATGGGCCGGCCATCCACACCAACGGTGCAGCAGACGACTCTCCCCGAGTCGGCGCCCAGCCGCGTCGAGTACTCGTTCACGAACTCATCTCCACTGAGCCGGCTCAGGTCGCCGACCCGGCCCGGCGCTGGAATGGCGGCCATCTGCGCGTACAGATCCTTCGTCTGTTCATCCGCCAGCCGAGCCACGTCCTCCTGGGTCACAGGGGAGGTCTCGTTACCGAAGTTCTCGTCGTATACCCGGTCGACCAGACCCTGAATGGCAACAGGTATGGCCACCTCACCGCGCGGCAGAGCCGCCAGCTCATCGCGGGTACGGCGCAGCAGCGCCGTGGGATAGACAAAGGGCCAGCCGCGAGGCACGGCCAATTCGCCACGGTCGTCGACGGGCGTCAACACCACCAGTCGCATCATGTTCTTGGCCCACTCAGGCCGTTCAGCGTCGTGCTCGGGGTGGCGCTGGCATCGGCCGGCACGCTGTAGCAGCAAGGCGATCGGCGCCAGATCACTGACGACGAGGTCGAAGTCGAGATCGAGGGACTGCTCGATCACCTGTGTCGCAATCAGGATGGCCGCCCGCGGCCTCCTGCCGCCATCTCCCTTGCCGAACCAGCTCACCATCTCACTAGTGATCTGCTCCCGGCGGTGTGCCTCGAACCGGGAGTGCAACAACCCGATCGACGGGACGAGCCCGTCGGCACTGCCCGCCGTTTGGACCCAGCCCGCCAACTCCTGGTAGGTCCGCTGGGCCTCGGCCACGGTGTTGCAGATGACCGCCGCGCAACCTCCATCACGGATCAGCGGAGAAAGGATCTCGCGGACGGCGGCGGACCGTTCAAGGGAACGATCAGAGGCCAGTTGAACCTCACGCGTCGTGACATGCAGTGTTCGCTTCCTGCTGGCCACCTGTACAGGTTCGGCCCCTCGCAGGCTCGCGTAGATCCACCCCGGGTATGTCACCTGAGGAACCGGGAGATCACGAGCTCCGGTGCCTTTGAGATAGGCCTCGATGAGCCGACGTCCCACCGTGACCGGCAGCGTCGCCGAGAGCAACACGACCGGCACCTTCAGAGCGCCCAGCCACTCCAGCAGCGCCTTGAGCAGACCCTGCATGTACGAGTCATACGCGTGGACCTCGTCTACGACCAGGACTTTCCCGACCAGCCCAAGCATCCGCAGTACGTTGTGCCGACCTCGTAGGACCGCCAGCAGCGCCTGATCGATGGTTCCCACGGCAAGGTTGGCGAGCAGCCCGCGTTTACTCCCGCGCAGCCACCGGGTAGCCATGGGATCGCCAGTGAGTACGTTGACTCCTTCGCCCTCGGGCGAGTAGGCGGAGTTTAACCACGCCAAGCCGTGCAGCAGCGTCAACGAGTCGGCACCATTGGTTCGGCGCCTGCGGAAGTCGTCCACCCGACGCAGCATCTGATCGGACGTGGCCATCGTCGGCAAACCGATGAAGAAACCCGGCATACCAGCGGCCTCACCCATCAGCCGGCCCGCGTGCAACGCGGCCTCGGTCTTACCTTCACCCATCGGCGCCATGATCAGCAGGAGGCCCGGGTCTCCATCGACGAGAGCGGGCAGACGCTCACTGATCGACCGCTGTAGGTCGTTCGGTTCGAACGGGAAGTCATCGGCGAAATCGCCCTGCTTGAAGGTCAGCCGCCCAAGACCCGCCTCGCCCAGGAGCTTCACAGCCGCGGCCCGGCTACGAGCCAGGTGACGACCCAGATGTTCAGCACCACCGTGCTCCGGCAGACCGGCATCGATCCGCTCGCGGAGGAAGACATCCTGACTCACCAGCCAGTCGGCGAGAATGACGAGACCACAGGCAAGGGCCGCACCCGCATCTGAGATCTTGGGCGGCGCCTCAGGACGGCCGGTCAGCTCGTACACCAAGCCGGCGATGGTGTGGCGCTGCTCCTCCCATGCCCCCTTCCCCAGCGCGGGGAGAAAGCCCAGCGGATCGCCGAACTCTCTGTGGTTGAACGAGAAGAACACGCCGTGGTGGCCGCCCAGCAGCTGAGCGACCCGGATGGCCGGGGATGACACCCTGCCGACCTTGTAGCCAAAGCCTGACAGCAACTGCCCCAACCACACATGCGCCGCGAACGCGTGGCCTGTCGGCTCAGCATCCACCGACTCATAACCGACAAGTCGACCAAATCCATCGTCGCTCTGGGCCTGAAAACACGACATACATTTACATATGTCGTGAAGACCGGCCCAATAGGCGAGCAACTGCCGTGCATGGTGCTCATCGGTTCCCAGCTCGTTCGCCACACAGGCGCGTAAGCCTGGGGCGAGATACTGATCCCATAGGGCTTCCACCGCTGCCGCGGCGTCAAGCAGGTGGCAGATCAACGGGTAAGGCGCCGGGAGTCCTCGCGACTTACCCCACACCGCCAGATCAACGGCTGAGGACTCTCCCACTTTCCCCCCTTCGGCAACAGAACGGGTGATTTACCGTCAGATCATCGAACGAGACATCACTGTAGAGTTGCCGACCGACATTCTGGGCGAGATTCATCAACGTGAAACTTATTCTGAAATCCAATGCCATCCGCGACGCCGACCCGTCACCCAAAAGTGGAGCGGCTGCGGTAACGTCGCAGGTCGCGAAGTGTCCTCCCCACGCCCGTGGGGGTGAGCCGTTTCAACTTTGTACAGTTTGTAGACAACGTGTGTCCTCCCCACGCCCGTGGGGGTGAGCCGCCAATAAACGAATCCCCTTTTAGCCCAATTACGTCCTCCCCACGCCCGTGGGGGTGAGCCGACCGTGGCGCGGGTGCTGTGCTCCTCTTCACCGTCCTCCCCACGCCCGTGGGGGTGAGCCGATCCGCGCGACGCGGTTGGCGACGCACTCGCCGTCCTCCCCACGCCCGTGGGGGTGAGCCGGCGTCGTGGTCGTCGGCGTCGATGTTGAGCTGGTCCTCCCCACGCCCGTGGGGGTGAGCCGCTGTATAAGGGCGTGTGCTACCGTGGTCACTGGTCCTCCCCACGCCCGTGGGGGTGAGCCGGTGGCCCGGACTACCGACCACCTGGCGACGTTGTCCTCCCCACGCCCGTGGGGGTGAGCCGGCGGTGCTCCCGACCCGGACCGTTGAGATGGTGTCCTCCCCACGCCCGTGGGGGTGAGCCTCCAAGCCCGACCAGACTCAAAGCGACCGCGATGTCCTCCCCACGCCCGTGGGGGTGAGC